>JANNNN010000432.1:0-9980 GCA_031398555.1 Planctomycetia bacterium
CAATTCGCTGAGCTTTGAAACATCCTTCCAAAATCGGCCGGTACAATCAGGTGTATATGATTTGAGATGTCATGTTAAGATATGCGAGAATGCCAGTCGTACGCAGCATGCGGATTTTCACCTATAGACCGAGCGAGTAGCAGGCGATGAGAAGTTTGTTGATCCTTTGTTTTTTTAGTTGTGTTTCAGCCCTGGCTGGCATCAGTGCCGCTCAGTCGCCGAAACCAAAACCCAATATCGTCTTCATTATGGCGGATGATCTTGGTTACACCGATGTCGCTTGCTACGGCAGCAAATACTACGAAACGCCAAACATCGATCGCCTCTCGACACAAGGGATGCGACTGATTAGCCACCATCATTGCCAGAATTGCACGCCGACGCGAGCTGCACTGATGAGCGGCCAGTATGGGGCTCGAACGGGTGTATATACGGTTGGTGGCATCGAGCGTTACGACTGGAGCAAGCGCTCGCTCAGGCCAGTAGACAATGTGACCAACCTGCCGCTTGATCGAGACATCATTGCCAAGCAGCTCAAAGCGGCCGGATATGCGACGGGTATGTTCGGCAAATGGCATATCGGCGAACGAGATGACTATCATCCCGGTAAACGCGGCTTTGATGAAGCGCTTGTTAGCGCGGGCGTCCACTTTGATTTCAAGACCAATCCCGAAACCAAATATCCGGAAGGCGAGTACTTGGCTGACTTCCTGACGGACAAAGCGGTTGACTTTATCACTAGGCACAAAAGAGAACCGTTTTTTCTGTACTTGCCACACTTCGGTGTCCACAGCCCACACCAAGCCAAGCAAGTTTGGATCGACAAATTCAAAGACAAAACCGGTGTCGGTGGTCACAACAATCCGACTTACGCAGCAATGATTGCCAGCGTCGACGAAAGTGTTGGTCGCGTTATGAAAACACTGGATGACTTAAAGCTGGCTGATAATACGGTCTTGATTTTTACTAGCGATAACGGCGGCGTAGGTGGCTACGCACGTGAAGGCCTTATGAAGAAATCGGGTGACATCACCGATAACGCTCCGCTGCGAAGCGGCAAAGGCAGCTTGTACGAAGGTGGAACTCGCGAGCCGTTTATTGTGCGTTGGCCCGGCGTAACAAAGGCTGGTTCAGCCAATAGCGTACCGACCATTCATGTCGACATCTATCCGACGTTACTTGAAATCGCTGCTGCTCCGAAACCACAGCAGGTGCTCGACGGCGAGAGCCTCGTTAAATTGTTCCGTGACCCCGATGCGAAGTTGAAACGAGATGCGATCTTTCAGCATTTCCCTGGCTACTTGGGGGCCGGTGCCGATACATGGCGGACCACTCCAGTTAGTCTTATTCAGTCCGGTGATTGGAAACTGATGGAATTCCTTGAAGATGGAAAACTTGAACTGTACAACTTGGCGGACGACATTGGCGAAACGAAGAACTTAGCCAAATCTTACCCTGCGAAGACGACAGAACTTCACGATCGTTTGAGCGCGTGGCGCAAAGACGTAAACGCTCCGATGCCAACCAAAAACGAAGGTACGCCGGCTTCTGAGAAAAAGAAGAAAAACAAAGCGAAGTGAGATCGCTTGATTCTCTGATCTATTGGCAGCGCTTGATGCCTAGTCAGATTAGATTTTGGGTAGCGGAATGCGTCAAAGCATTTCGGATCGCGGGCGTCCTCGCCCGCAGAACCTGCTTAGTGACTCCCCTGCACCATCTAGTTCCGCGGCGGTCGCCAACAGGAAAGTGTCATATCACTCGCAAAGCTCCAAGTGCCGCTGCATTACAGCATGAAATTGCGGTAGCCGCGAAGCGGTGATAGCGGTGTATACATTGCTTTCGCCGCTCCGCTACTAGGTTTCGCACTGGGGAGTCTGCTGCGGACTCACGCCAAAGTAGATGGCATAAAACATTGATTAGCTTGTGCTTTATTAGCCGGAACGCACTAGAGAGCGTCCCGCTTAAAAACCCCGGGAAAACGCGATTTTTCAAGCGTCTTATCAGCCGGAAGGCGTTAGCCTCCGGTTGGAGACGTAACCGGAGGCTAACGCCTTCCGGCTGATAAGACTAAACTAACGTAACGGCCATTATCGTAAGCGGGACGCTCGAACTAGCGTCCGGTTGTCGCCATAACCGGACGCTAACGCGTTCCGGCTGATAAGACTAAACCACTGCAATAACAACTATCCGTCCAATGTTTCTAAGCGGGACGCTCTCTAAGGCCTTTCCGTTGATCAGTCCAAAACACCGTAACGACAACTACCCTAAGCACGACGCTCATTCACGATCGGAACAAAGCACCAGAGTCTGAACCTTTCAACCCAATAACCATTCTATACTCTTAGAGGATGAAAGCTTGGTTTGAAGAACATTACAATTGACCCAGTACTCCAGCTGGAGAGTAACTGAAAATTTACATTGGGACAGGCGTAAGACGACCCTGCACTAAACTTAGGTACACGATCGAAACAGCCATGACCGTTACAGCCTTTGCTCGCACGCTTTTTGAAACTGGGACCGTTCTTGCGGAATCTTGGGACTCGCAGTCTGAAAACTCAGACGAACTTGCGGCGATCATTAAGCGAGCCCATGCATTGGCGCGTTGCGAAGCAGCTTTCGAATCGCCCGAATTGGACGTGGACGCTGCAGTCTGGAGCCTAAATGTGCTCGCATGGGGTTGCGGATTGTTCGTTGATCGAACGGAAGTAAACACCGAACTCCCGGCGATTCTGGCAAATAACGAACCGAGGGGCGAAACGCCTTCGGAACATTGGTCAGCGGACTTGGGATTTCGATTTTTCCATAGCCTCGTTGTGCGGTGCCAGCACGTAGGACCTTACGACTCGCTCGTTCAGCAGCTTATCACTATTGGAAACCGATGGCCGCTGGCAACAGTAGGAGTGCAAACTGAATTGAATTCACATAAATTGGAATTGTTAATTTCAGATAAATGCCTTCGCAGTTTGTTAGTTGACCGCGTGGTCGAGCGAAACGATGAACCGCTTGCGAAGCACCCGCTTCTGGCGTCTCATGTTGCGCAAGCGGTAGGATCGCAACCTAAATTGAAAAGTTGGTCTGTGAACCGTATAGGATTTTGAAAGCAGAAAAGGACAGTTCTTTGGAAAATACTGTTTGGTTATCCGTAGCGGCGCGACTACGAAGCAATGTACTCGAACCTATAAAACAGCGGTTGGTCGGCAAAGACGAAATCGTGGAAGTCATGGGCGTATCGCTGATAGCTGGCGAGAACACCTTTTTGCTTGGACCACCTGGCACAGGCAAAAGCGCTTTGGTGCAAGAGTTCGCTTCGCGTCTTAAAGGTCGCGCGTTTGACTATCTGCTAACACGCTTTACTGAACCCAGCGAATTGTTCGGTCCTTTTGACCTGCGAAGGCTGCGTGAAGGTGATTTGGTCACCAATACAGAAGGCATGTTGCCGGAGGCGGATTTTGTGTTTCTCGACGAGTTGCTCAACGCAAACAGCGCGGTCCTCAACAGTCTGCTAATGGCCCTCAACGAGCGGGTCTTTCGACGTGGACGCGAGACTACCAAACTGCCCATGTTACTCGCCATCGGAGCCAGCAATCGATTGCCCGAAGATGAGGCCCTGGCGGCGCTCTTTGATCGCTTTTTGTTGCGAGTTCACTGCGGAAATGTGGATAGCGATCGACTGGGCGAAGTACTCGATACCGGCTGGCTGCGCGAATCGACACACATTTCCGAACCAGCACTTTCGATCGATGACGCGAGGCTTCTGCAAGCGGCAATTTTGAATATTGATCTCACCGCGTCTCGGAAGGCATATATCAAATTGGTTGGTCGACTGCGTGAAGCCGGCATGCCAATCAGTGATCGCCGCGCGGTGCGATTGCAGCGAGTTTTAGCGGCGAGCGCAATCGTGTGCGGCCGCGCAGCGACCATCGTCAGCGATCTTTGGGTGTTGCGTTACATCTGGGACAACCCGGCTCAAATGGAGATGCTAAATGCTCATGTAGAATCGATCATCAAGGAATTCAGCATCGAGGAAAATGCAACTGGCGGCGGTCCTCTGTCGGAACATCCCTTGGCGCGACCCGAACTTGGACCCGAACCGGAACTTTTGTCCCAAGCTCTCGACTTACTCGCCAGCGATATTGCCAAGCCGAGTGCGCCTGATTCGTTGGCGCTTCTGGCGGCTCGCATCGAGTGGGTAAAAAACTCGAATTCGCGCGAACACCTACGTGGAAGAGTTGTTGAAATCAGAAAAACACTGCCACATGCGACCGAGGATAGTCAGTCGACCGGAAAGCGAGCATGAAAACTCCAAGCGAAACGAGAGCGCTCGTCGTTAAAATCTTGCTTCAGTCCGATCTCAATGCGATTGGCAAACTGCTCAACAGTCGAGCGGTAGTGGCGGTTGACAGCGACCACTTGTGGGTCCGTTACGACAGCGATGATGAACATGTGGTGGGTGCTGCGCCCAGCATCAGTGGTCGTCACTTTCGGTTGATTGAAAACAACCTCTTGGTACCGCTCGGATCTGCGGTAGCTACCGAGCGACTACCTGAGCTTGAGTGGCAAGTGTTAGCAAAGCTTCTACATTTCAATCTACCAACAGCGGCTCTGTCGGGACGACTTACTGCTGTGGAGTTGCCCGAGTTAAAGCTATTGAGAAGTGGTGCAGAACGGCCTGCGGCGGCTGGGTTGTATGAGTTCGATGAGCTTGCCCGATGGGTTGACTCGGCTCCGCAGTTTCGACTTCGAAAACTCGCTGCATGTGTCGCGGAGCATGAAGTGCTCGTCATTGGCAATCCACTTCCACCCATCGTATGCGAGTTTCTATGTCTGGAAGGACGATTGTTAACGCCGGCTGGAATAACTTGGTATCCGCGACTGAGTGCAGAACAATTACTTGAACACTTTGATGTAAATGGTGATCAGCTTTTACTGTGGACAAAAACCGATCAGTGGTCAACACTTCCGATTGAAATAGTAAAGCCGTTGCGACGTGGTAGTGTACGGGCTTTTGTCGATAAACAAAAGGTGAACGCTTAGGTGTAACTGCTGATGACTGTACTAATGGAACTACCTGATTATGTTGTCTCGCCGAACCCGGGCCTGTGGAACGCTACAGAAAACGGAGAAGCCTTCGTATGGTCCGATACCAAATCGACAGTGGCAATGTCAGTACAGCTGGCGGCAGTATGCACACCTGTGCTTCAGAAACGTGGCGGACTACCATCCTTGACTGCGGTTCTGTTCCTCGTCGAAGCCATGACGAAACCGATGAGCGTGCTAGCAGCCAAAGAGCGTATCGATGAGCTGATTCGGCCTTTGGGCAAATCGGTTCATGAAGAGTCAATGGTCCGAATTGTTCATTGGCTGTTTTCATGTGGACTGCTTGAACTTGACCTGCGAAAAGGCCCTGCCCGTCAAGGCGCGTTGCTGAACGATTTAATGGAAGGTGCTCCAATATCATTGTTTGACCTTCAGGGGCTCCAAGCGATCGATGCAATGCATTGGTTACGACTATCGCTTTTTGATCGTCAATTGACTTACATTCGCCCGCAGTCCGTTTCGCAACTGAAAAGCACACTTGCGATTGAAACTCTTTTGCATTTCGCGAATTCGCCGTTGAACGACGCATCCGTACGTCTGCGTATGCAAACCGGCTTGGACGATCTTCCAACCATCGAAACGGACTCGAAGCTGCCGCCCGCAAGGCAATATTCTCACTTGCTCAACAACCTTCGAGACGACGAGGAACTGGGCCAGTTTATTCAGATGGCGGCCAACGCGGCTTCAACTATTGCTTTGCCACGTCGACCGAGCGATCCAGATGAATTGCAGATTGGCGGGGTGAGCGACATTACCAATCGCGGCCAACCCGAACGATTGCTGGCCACCGAGTTGGCGGCCGATCCAGATCTGTTGATGGCACGAATTGCCCACGGACAAGCCCTCTATCTGCGACGCGAATCACCTCCGAAGCATAAAGCTCTACACCGCCGCGTGCTGATTGAAAACGGTGTGCGGATGTGGGGGCTCACGCGACTCCGAGCGACTGCATTTGCGATCGCCGTTGCGGCGTGTGAAGAACGCTCCCATGGACCGCAGTTGAATGTAATGACGGTGGCGGGTAAACAGTCTTGGACAGAGGACCTATCAACCCGCGATGGTCTCGTTGCTCAGTTGGCGAGGCTAGAACCCGATGCCCATCCAGGCAAAGTGTTAATGCAGCTTGCAAATGACTGGGACTCGGAATCTGAAGAATTCGCTGAACCGCTTTTGATTGTCAGTCGCAATACGCACCTCGATCCAGACTTCCGAAAGTGTCTCATCGATTTCCCACGTCCTTACTTGTTAGCAAGGATCGATAAGGATGGGTTAGTTGAATTGCTGCAATGCACGCGCTCAGGTGAAGAAGTCTTTCACAAGCAACGAATGGACTTGCCATTAAAGAAACTCGTCGCTGCCAAAGGGCCATCGGGCGAATTGCCAATATTGCTTCGCCAGCGCCCTTGCCCCTTGCGTTTTTCAACTGACCTGTCCGTTCGCTGGGCATATCTCAGTCAAGGTCCAACGCTATGGACTTTGACTCACAACCGACGCTTGATGTGTTTCGACACCGCGGGAGTTGGTGCGATAGAGGTTGCGTCTCTACCCGGTGAAATATTGGCGTGTTCAGCAGCGCACAACATAACACTGGTGGTCGCAGAGCCGATCCCGAACACGCAGCAAGTGCGGCATCTAATGATCCACGCTACTCGGTTTGGGGAGCTTAAAGTACTCACACTCGAATCGACAGCAAACGATTCGCAAAACGTACGGTATGAATTCGTCGAACATCTCCTTCGAATTGGAACGCATCTAACGATCTTCGATATCAATAGTGGAAAAATAATCGCAGCAGAACCACTTTCCAAGCAACATCTTGGGGGACGTTTTTTCTACAGTGACCAAACCGTTTGGGCAGCGGTCTATTCGAACGACAAAATCCAATGGCACAAACTTGGTGAAAGTCGATTCGAACCTGTTTTGGCGGTTCAGGGTGCGCAAGACCATTTGCTAATCTATTCGAATGATTATTCCCAAGTACAGAACTTGGATGGGAACGACAATTTAATTAGCACGACAGGGGCCTATATGGATTCAGACGCACACCCCAGAGTGCTGCTCAGGCATCCATCTGGTGGTTTGCCGGTAATCGTAGAAATTGAACGAGTCAAGAAGTCGCTGACAATGGAGTCGTCGATTGCCCGCATTGACCAATCCACGCATTGGCTCAAGCTCGATCACACGAAAATATCCAAAATTGTTCGGAACTATGCGACAGCCATGTATGACTTGGACAATCGAACCTCAAAGTTGGCGACAACGAAATCCGTTCGCAGCCGTATGCAAGGTATTGCAGTGGTCGATGGTTCAATCGTACTCTTTAGACACGCATCGCTGGGAATGGCAATTGAGATCGCCGCCAGCCCGCGACGTATTGTGCTTAGGGCGTTCAAGTTTACGTCACAATATTCAATCGTCAATTTTGATCGCGAATTTAAAGCTGGAAAAATTCCGTTTCGACATCAATGGACTCTCAAAAAAGCGGTTTTACCTCAAGGAGAGGCTTGGCTCGATTCTCGCGGGCTCCTCCATTTGCGAGCCCACGACGGTTCCGAATTGTCGTTAGTCTTGCACGATAGTCATGTCTCGGGTTGGCACAGCAATGGGAGCGTTTTCGGTACTCAGTACTTTATCAACCGACCTGAAACCCCGGTTCCGGCCAGCGTCGAGGCTTGGCTAAAGGAGTTCGCCAATCAATGATCGAACTAGATTTGCAAATTGTGTGGGACGAAGCCAATGTATCCACGCTCCCCATTCGCGGTTGGTACTTGCCCACAACCCAACTTGCCGAATGGATTGAAGTGCTCAATAACTGTTGCTCGGGTCGCAGTTCGGGCACCGACTATCGACTGTACATCGCCCCAACATCAGTTCGCGACATCCGAGCATCGGGGCTCATTTACTGCGCCCCAGCAACCGAACATCACACCCACAGAAGTTCGCCCCCATCGTGGCCCGTCTCGTCGCCGACGCTGCCAGGGTCCGCCACGGGGTTACATGCAACCACAGTCCCCCTCGGAGCCATCGGATTAGTCGGCCTACGTTCGCGTAGCGGACAGGTTGAAATCTGGATGCCGTCGAACGCCCGACCCGAACCAGCCATCTCACTGAGTCACTTGGCAGAGGAACTCGATGATTCCCAAGCGAGATGCTATGTATGGTTACCATCAATCGGACTTGCCGCGTTCGAGCCCATGGACACAATCTCGCTGACAAGTCTGCTTCGAGTGCCTTCTGTCACGAAAAATACCAATGCCAGGAGCTGGACTGCGTTGCCTGACGTCGAGTCACTTCCTGATCGCATTGTCGATATCATTTTTCCCCAACTCGAACCGTTCGATGAATTGTTCGAGCAAGAGCAAGAAGAGATTGGCGGTGACTCCAACCAGCTAAACAGGATTGATGATCAAGGCAATACTGACGGCCAGGGTGCCATGGGCAAACTGCAAGAGTTCATCAACCGACAGCTCGAGCAGTGGATTAGCAAACGAGACAAGCGGCAGCAACAGCGAGCCGACCAAGCGAGTGCTTCGAGCAAGTCCGGCAAGCAGTCAGCTGGCCCGAGTCTGACTGACCGGCTGATGAATCAGATGTCGAATGTTATCCAGTCGCAGCGCGACAAGCAACTCGATAAACTCCTAAAGCTAATGGAAAACGATCCTGACAAGGCCCTTCGCCTGGCTATCCCCTTAACCGCCATGTCCGCTTTTCGTGGGTTCGGTCGTTCAAGCAATCGCTTGTCAGAAAGCACCCCAAATTTTTCATTGTCCAAATTGTTTGGCAGCGGACCGGTCGATCCATGGGCCTTCAATGAAAAGATTCGCAATCAATTGCAGGCAGCTTATCGCAAGCAGGCTGAACGTGAGCTCGCTGCCGGGCGGTATCGACGAGCGGCGTATATTCATGCGCACTTGCTGGGTGACTTGACGGCGGCGGCCACCGTCTTGGAGCATGGTAAGGCCTATCGCGAAGCGGCGGTAATTTACGGAGAAAAACTGAAACGACCACGCGACCAAGCTCGTTGCTTGGCGTTTGCCGGGCAGCCGAATCTTGCCGCCAAAATCTACGAAGATAATGAAGATTTTGAAGCCGCAGCCAAAGTCTGGGAAGATTCCGGTGACATAGAGCGTGCCCGTTTGGTTTATACAAAAGCGGTGGAGCTGAAAATCGCGAATCATCAAATACTAGCAGCTTCAAAGCTGTTAGATGAAAAGCTCCACGATCGCTCGCGGGCCGAAATACTTCTCTGGCAGCAGTGGCCAGGCGGTCAAGAAGCGTTGGGATGTGCTGAGTTAGGATTTCGCTGGATTGCTGAAAGTGGCAAACACGAGCTAGCTCGCGATAAATTTAATTCGCTGACCGAGCAGGCTGAAGACCATCATGGTCTGCAATTGGCAAGATTGTCAGCGGGATTGTCGCGACAGTATCCAGATCGCGATTTGCGAGAAGCTGCTGAAGATCGATGTCGTGTAGTGGCTGGTACTGCCTTGCGAGATGTGAGCGAACAGGAGATGATCGAACGGCTTGGGCTCATTCGTTCGTTGCATAGCGACGATACACTTCTGCGCCGCGACACAGCTCGATTTGAAGACGCGGAGAAAACCCGAGGCTATAAGTTGCTGCCTGTCGCAACGAGCGGTGGGGCGAAGCTTAATCCGTTGCCGGCGCTGCAATTGCCTGAAGTGGGAGTTTATCTCAGCGGTGAAATGCTGGACGGTGAATTATTCGCACTCTCGCGTTTAGCAACAACGACATCCGCAGTGAGAGTCGCAGATCTAACGGCCTCACAGTGTAAAACCGAGCACGTACGACTGTTCGATAACGAACTGAGCAAAATGAAGGTTGACTGTATTTTTCACCGCGCTGCAACAGGTTGGGACGTT
>JANNNN010000484.1:0-2205 GCA_031398555.1 Planctomycetia bacterium
GTGAATGTCGCCGCGCCAGTCGTTATCATTTCGGCTCTTTGCCATCAGATACTCTGACAACAGCAACGTGTTCGACGTTCCATCAGTAATACTTCCAAACTTGACAACCCCTGGCTGGGAACGGTTCCCGTTTATGCTATAGAACGGCGCGAGCCCGGCTGGTTGCGGATTTTGTCCGTACCATGAGTTTCCCCAATTCACAACGTAGTTGCCGCGAGTGCGTTGAAAGAAGCCAACGTCTTGGTCAATCGAACCCGTATCACTGGGGCAAACATAGGCTGGTAAGCGTTGCCCACACAGGCCCGTCATCGTATTGCCAATGGTGCCCGGTGGGTTGTAAAAATGTTCTTTGAAATTGTTCCGGTTCGTCAAATTCGACTGCTCCACATACGCCCATAAATACATCACCCACGTTTGACGCTTTTCAGGATTGCCATTGGATGCGCCCTTGGGAAACTTCTTGTACGCAGACTCAAAGTTATGGAATGCTAGAGACCACTGTTTAATGTTATTTGAGCACTGCATCCGCCGTGCGGCTTCGCGGGCCGCTTGTACGGCCGGTAACAATAACCCCACCAAGATCCCAATAATGGCTATCACCACGAGTAGTTCAACCAATGTAAATCCGTGTCGTCTTGAGGTAAACATGTTCTAGGTCCTATCTGATAGAGCAAGAATTCGCAGCCAAATCTACTAAAAGCAGCGCGTCGACAACCCCTATGCTAAGGCGGTCTGAAGCACCTTGCAACTCCTTAAGGTGAGATTCTGTGGCAATGTTTTTAGAAAGCTTGCGGTGCAATTAGCCCAGCTTGCAGAAGCCCTGCAGATTGATAAGGGGCTTAAGACGTAGCTTGTGGGAATTAGAACTACATTTGTCCGTCCGAAATGCTCTGAGCCTTGCCGTAGAGTTCTAGTGCTAGCAAAGCTTAAAAAACGATCGATATTTGCTGGCAGGCTATTTCATGCTACAGAGAGCCCGTGAAAAGCCAGATTGGCTACTGCTGCTTCTGTTTGCGGCAGTGTGATCTTCACGCAGACTTGCAGAAATCCGCAGTATGATCAAGCAATTCAACCGCTATATTCTCTGGGAAATCACGAAACTATTCTCAATCGCATTGGTCGCTTTCACAGCGATTATTATGCTCGGCGGGCTGGCACAGCAATTGGCACTCGAAGGCCTCGGGCCGATGGCCATCGTAGAGATGCTGCCTTATCTCCTGCCGATCGGATTGCAGTTCGGACTGCCGCCAACTCTGCTGTTTGCAGTCTGTAGTGTTTATGGCCGTATCAGTGCCGACAATGAAGTGGTTGCGATCAAGGCGGCGGGTGTTAATCCGATAAAAATCATTTCACCGACACTGATACTTGCTTTCATCGTCAGTTTGCTCGGGGTTTGGCTGAATGATATCGCTTTCTCGTGGGGTGCGCCGGGAATCAATCGAGTCGTGCTCCTTTCACTAGAGGAGATTGTTTACGGTTGGCTCAGCAAAGAAGGTTCTTACAGTACGCCGAGCGGCTTTACGATCCATGTGCACGGAGTGGGTGAAGATGGTCGTGAATTGATTTCGCCGACGATTTCATCTCGCTCTGCCGTTGGCGGCGAATCGGTAACGATTTCTGCCCGAACAGGTCGACTAAGCATGGACCCCAAAGGTGAAGTTTTACAGATCACCCTCACTGACAGTCAACTTGAGAAGGGTGAATCTTACGTCAACACGCCGGGCGACTTCAAATGGGACATTCCACTTGCTCAAGCGGCTCGAAAGGGGAAAGCGGTTGGACAACCTACCGAGTATCCCATGCGGCTCATAGGGCGAGAAATTCGCCAACAAGAAGAGTTGCTCGAGTCCGCGAAGGAGATCGTCGGGGCCCGAACTTCGTTTGCACTGCTAAGCGGTCGATACGATTGGCTGGATGATAAAACTATTCATGAAAAATTGGGCGAGCTGTATACCGGCCGCGAGCGACTGCGAAAATTGCAAGTCGAGCCTGCGCGGCGCTGGGCAAGTGGCTTTGCGTGCTTCTTCTTCGTCTGGGTCGGCGTACCAGCCGCAATCTGGTTCCGCAGCGCCGATAGCTGGACAACGTTTGGGCTTTGCTTTTTGCCGATCCTCTTACTGTATTATCCCTTCTTCGTTTACGGTCTCGACCGCGCAAAAGATGGCAGTTGGCCTGCCTTCAGCGTTTGGCTAGGAAACCTTGTCA
>JANNNN010000551.1:0-2189 GCA_031398555.1 Planctomycetia bacterium
GGAGTTGTGTTGCTGCTGTTCACGAGTCTGGTTGTGTACACGATGGTCTCGCCGAAGAGTGTGCTGGATACTGGTAAGCGCATTGCGATGCCGTGGCGTACGATTGCGGCTCCATCGCGAGTGCAGATCCTAAGTGTGAAACCGGGCGCGGTCGAGTTGACTCAAGGCAAGCCGCTAGACGTTGATGTGGAAGTTCGCGGCATTCGCACTGGCGAAGCGGTTCGTGTTCGCTTTACGACAACTGACGGACAGCTTCGAGATCAACGAGTTGATCTAACGCCTGTGTCCGAAGGTTATCGCTACAGCGGCAAGGTCCGAACCGAGACTACAGGTGTTGAGCACGAGTTGGATTACTGGGTCGAGGCAGGCGATGCGATCAGTGGCCCGTACCGGGTTTCACTCAGTCCATTACCGTCCGTGGTGCTCGATCAGATCGAACTGAAGTTTCCTGCTTATACAAAAATCGCTGACCGTAAAGTGACCGGTGGCGACTTCGAAGCGGTAGAAGGAACGCGAGCCACCATCCATGCTGTCGCCAATCAAAAGATGTCGCGCGGACGTTGGGAGATCAACCCAGAGATCGATGCAACTGGCGAGTTATCGCGAGCTGATGCAGTGCATGAATTAAGCGTCGATGATCAGCAACTGACCGGCACTTTGCTGCTGCAATTAAATACGGAGAAAGAGAATCCAACCAAGTTGACTTATCGATTGCGAGGCTTCAATCAACGTGGTGACGGGAACCGCGAACCGATATTGCATGCGATGAAAGTGATCGCAGATGTTGGACCTGAAATCACCTTGGTGGGCCCTGAAAGCCGACGCGTTAAAGTGCGTCCAACCTCGCGACTGAATCTCGAAGTTCAAGCCAACGACCCCGATTTCGGCTTGAGTCAAATTGATATTGAGATTCGCCGCAGCGGGATCATTGTCCGCCGCGAAACGCTGCTGAAAAGCGAAGGAGCAATCGGTCAGCAAATCAAGCGGCTCCCGATAAACATGGCTGACTTCAGAATCGCCGAAGGAGGAACGCTCGAAGTTCGTGCCATCGCCCAAGACAATCGCCACGATCCAGTCTCGGAGCGCCTGGCGGTAAACTCGAAAGAATCCGACCTGCTGACTTTGGAAGTCGTCGGTGCCGACCAAGAGGCCGCTCCGGACGAGGAACAAATGCCTGCATCCGAAGAATCAGCTACAGGCAATGGTAAATCAGAGATGAATCAGAACGCAGGTGAAGAATCGAATCGTTCGGGTTCAAAAGCTCGCAACCCAACTGATGGTAGCCCGAAAAGCAGCGAGCCGAAGCAGAATGATCCGAATGGAGCTGATCCATCGCGGACACCCCCGAACCAAAATGACAAGTCGCAAGAGCCGCCGCCTCAAAATCAAAACCCCAATCCAGCCGAACCCAATGGGAACCGAGATCAGGGGGAGAAGCCAGGCAATCAGTCAAAGCAAGAAGGAAAACAACAAAATAGCCAAGCAGGTGAACAGGCTGGTAAGTCCAAGTCTGATGAAGGTAAACAGAAACCTGGGCAAAGTGGTGCGGGCCAACAGGCCGGCTCTCAAACAGGTGGTCAGGCAGGAAACGAAGAATCCGGACAGCCAGAACCTAAAGAGCAAGGCGGTCAAGCTGGTAGCAAATTTGGCGGGAGCGAAAGCACGGGCGATGACAAGCAGTCCGATTCAAACTCAGGAAGCTCCAGCAAAAGCGACAAGCCTCAGTCTGGCCCTGGTAAATCCAGCTCTGGTAAGTCCGGCAATGAACCTTCCAACTCAATCGACCAACAGTCCAATTCACCAAGTCCGAATTCTTCCCAGCGAGGCTCAGCCGCAAAGGAGAATTCTGGCAGCAATTTGAATAGCCAAGCAGGCTCACCCAACGAAAGTGGTGATGGAACCAAACCGAGCGACGGCGAAGTCGTAAAACGTGTCCAAGAGTTTATGCACGACAAAACTTCGCAGTCCAAGTCAGACCAAAACAACTCACCACAAAAAACTGAAGAATCGGGGAGCAATCCAAAGGGCGAAGGTTCTCCTGAAAATGGTGCGGCAAGCCAGAATCCCAAGAGTGATGGCGCCAAAAGTGAAAGTGCCAAAGGAGAACTTTCTAAAAGTGAAGGTGCTAAGGAAGACAGTGCAGAGAGCTCGAAGAACGACACTGCTGACTCGAAAAGTGAGAAATCAGA
>JANNNN010000658.1:0-5488 GCA_031398555.1 Planctomycetia bacterium
GTGGTGGGGTTCTCGCAAAGTGTTGTGGAGTGCGACGATGACTTAGGGCCGCTGGTCGATGCACAGTATCGCTTTGAGTTCGATGCTGGCTTAGAGTCGCCGGTGCTGGCAGTGCGACGGCTGCTAGGCTGTTCGCTCAAGCAAGCATTGCCACCGTTGCAAGTCCGTCTGGGAACCACGCGCGGGACGAATGCTCTATTGACTCGACGGGGAGCTCAAACGGCGCTGGCTATTACCGCACCGTTTGAAGATCTGCTTTTGATTGGCGATCAGACTCGACCAAATCTGTTTGAACTAGGAATTCACAAACTGCCGCAATTGGCGCACACTGTCGTTGATATCCACGAACGACTGGATGCCAAGGGAAAAGTGTTGCGGACGATGGATATTGAACATGCTCGGTCGCAATTAAAGAAAGCCCGCGCGGCAGGTTGCAGCTCGCTGGCGATCTGCTTGATGCACAGCTATCTCAACGCCGATCATGAGTCGCAGTTGAAGCGACTTGCTCGAGAAGTTGGCTTTGAGTACATCAGTTGCTCGAGCCAAGTTGCTCCGCTGATCGAACTGGTGGCGCGGGCTCAGACAACCGTCGTAGACGCTTATCTAAGTCCGGTCATTCGCAGCTACCTCGGGCGAATCGTCGACCAGTTCGGCGGTTCTCAGGTGCAGTTACAAGTTATGACAAGTGCGGGTGGTCTGACCGATTGGCAATCTTATTCAGGCAAGGATAGCATCCTGTCGGGGCCAGCCGGCGGCGTCGTCGCCTTGCAAGGGCTGAGCAAATCTTTGAATGGCAGGTCTTTGGACATTGAACAATTGATCGGACTGGATATGGGTGGCACGAGCACCGACGTCAGTCGCATCGGACCTGATCATCCGTTGCAGTATGAATCGCTAAAGGCAGGCGTGCGGATATTGACTCCGACTTTGCCCATCGAAACCGTTGCCAGTGGCGGTGGTTCGATTTGTTGGTTCGATGGCGTGGCGCTGCGAGTCGGGCCGCAGAGCGCTGGGGCTTCGCCGGGACCCGCCTGCTATGGTCGGGGCGGGCCGCTAACGATCACGGATTTAAATGTGTTTCTTGGTCGATTGCCCAATGAACAGTTCCCATTTCCGCTCGACGAACCAGCGATCACTGGGCGATTGGAAGAATTGCTAACAACTATGCAAGGTGTCCTGCCGATCAACTCTTGCGAGCAACTTGCCGACGGGTTGCGGCGGTTGGCGAATGAACAGATGTCCGCGGCAGTGCGAACTGTTTCAACGGCGCAAGGTGTCGATCCACGCGGAGGGACCCTAGTCGGCTTCGGCGGGGCGGCGGGGCAGCACATCTGCGAGATCGCCGAGTTGCTCGGAATGTCACAAGTGATCGATTCAGCGGAAGCGGGCTTGCTGAGTGCACTCGGCATGGGACTAGCTGATGTTCGACGCGATGCTGCGCTGCCCTTTTATCAGCTGCTCGATCAGTGCCACTGGCAGGCTTGTAAGAATCTAGCTGACGAGCAGATACGAGTTTTGACTGGGCAGTTAATCGAGCTTGGCATTGCTGCAGAAAAGATTGAATCTCTGGTTTGGGCTGAGATTCGTTATCGCGGTACGGATGCAACTCTCACTGTCCCATGGTCCGATCGCGATCAAGTGGCTGAAGGATTTCATACCGAACATGAAAAACGCTTCGGCTACGCTCGGCGTGGCCGCGAGATCGAACTAGTGTCTCTGCGGATCGAAGCGATGGGACGGTCGGCTGATCCGTTGTCTGCGGAAACAATGGTTGATGAACACGAGACGGTTCAAGAAACTTCGATTCGTTCGTACAACCGTTCGTCAATTCAGCCAGGTACGCGTATCGACGGTCCCGCGATCATATTGAACGACGGTTCTACATTGGTGATTGATAACGGCTGGACTGGGAGGTCGCTGAGCGGCGGAACGTTGTTGTTAACGCGAGTGGCTGGTGAAACGAAAACGGTGTCGGCGGTTGACGAGGTAGTTTTTGATCCAGTCGTCCGAGATTGCTTGGCACAGCGACTATCGGCCATTGCGACGCAGATGGGCGTAGTGCTACAACAGACTGCGATCAGCGTTAACGTAAAGCAACGACGTGATTACAGTTGTGCGATATTTGATGCCGAAGGCCGACTGTTGGCCAACGCGCCGCACGTGCCAGTGCATCTGGGAGCGATGGGACAAACTGTTCGCGGAATTATGGAAGCGTATCCCATAATGCGACCTGGCGATTGTTTTGTTACAAACGACCCTTATCGTGGTGGATCGCATTTGCCCGACGTGACTGTGGTGACACCAGTCTTCGGCGTTGAAAAATCCCCGATGATGTTCTTAGCCAATCGAGCTCATCACGCGGACATTGGCGGCATCGCTCCCGGTTCGATGTCGGTCGTCGCGACGCGTTTGGGGGAAGAAGGAGTTGTGATTGCACCACGATATTTGATCGAAGCTGGCGTAGATCGAACAGAGGAGTTTAAAGCTTTGCTTGCCAATGCGCCTTACCCACCGCGTGCAATCGCTGAAAACTTGGCTGATGTGGCGGCACAGCAGGCGGCCAATGCGCGCGGCGCGAGTTTACTAACGGACCTGGCCAGTGGGTTGGGGTGGAAACAACTGGCGACCTATTCCGAGTATTTGTTGGCGGCAGCGGCGGAGCGAGTTGCGCAGTTTCTACGTCGGTTGCCGCAGGAGCCGCGGTGTTTTACAGATCACTTGGATGATGGAACCCCAATTGCCGTAAGCATCACGTTTCCCGAACCGGGTCGAGTTGAAATGGATTTTGAAGGTACAGGACCAGTCAGCCCCACGAACTTCAACGCAAATCCTTCGATTGTGACCGCTGCGGTAATGTATACGCTGCGGTGTATGATTGCGGACGAATTGCCGTTGAACGAAGGAGTTATGCGTTGCGTTGAACTAAAGATCCCACGCAGTGTACTCAATCCTGAGCCAAGCGATGATCCAGCGGAGAGCCCCGCGGTGGCGGCAGGAAACGTTGAGACATCGCAGCGGGTGGTCGATGTACTGTTGGGTGCGTTGGGTGTCGCTGCGGCTTCGCAGGGAACGATGAACAATGTTTTGTTTGGTAACAGTCGCTTTGGATTTTACGAGACAATCTGCGGTGGCGCGGGGGCGATTGAAGGCTTGGATGGGGCGAGTGGAGTCCATACGCACATGACCAACACGCGGCTAACGGACCCAGAAATTCTTGAAGCCCGCTATCCAGTTCGCTTGCTACAATTCGGTTTGCGTGCGCGCAGCGGCGGTGCTGGTCGTTGGCATGGTGGCGATGGCATCATCCGCGAGTTCGAGTTTCTCGAAGCGGTCAAGCTTTCACTTTTAACATCGCGGCGTGGCGTGTTTGCTCCGTATGGAATGGCGAGCGGATTACCGGGGAGTTTAGGTCAAAACACTTTATTTAAAGCTAGTGGAGAAAAAGTGGAGCTTGATAGCTGTTGTTTTCTTGAGCTATCCGTACATGATCGTTTACAAATTGAAACGCCCGGCGGCGGCGGGTTTGGTCTCACGTAGCCTAGACTTCCAGCCTGGGGCTTTTAGTTCTTAGTTCTTAGCTGAGACTGCCCACGGATGGCATAGCGGTCCCAGGGATAAATACGTCGATCCATTTTTGCTAGGCAGTTGGCAATATCCTAGCGTGCGATTTAAGATACACGTCAATTGTGCCCGAAACACAGAACAGCTCCAAAACTCTGAAACGAAAGTATCACCTATGCAACGTCGTGAGTTTGTGCGGTCCGTATCCGCGTGTTTCGCGGTTGGATCTCTGGGAACGGTCTTTAATCTTGCGCCGCCCGCGTTTGGGATCGATCCGTTTGATCGCCCCAAGCCTGGCAAGTTGCGATTGAGCTTGGCGGCTTATTCGATGCGAAAGTACTTGGCACCAGCCAAGGACGAAGCCAAGAAAATGGATTTGTTTGAGTTCGTTGATTTCTGTTATCAGCAAGGAATACCGGGTACGGAGTTGACGAGTTATTACTTCCCGGAGCAAGTTACGATGGAGTACTTGCTGAAGCTCAAGCAGCATTGCCATCTTCGCGGTATGACGATTTCAGGTGGTGCGATACGCAATGATTTTTGTCAGCTGGATGAAAAGAAGCTCGAAGCCGATCTTGCTCATACGAAGACATGGGTGGATCACTACGCAGTGCTCGGTGCCCCTGCGATTCGGATTTTTGCAGGAACTCAACCCAAGGGTGAGGAGACGAGTGTGACGCTCAAGCGTTGCGCGAAGCACTGCGAGACAGCGGCCCAGTATGCGGCTTCAAAGGGTGTGTTGCTGGCGCTTGAAAATCACGGCGGCGTGACGGAGAAAGCCGAAGGATTGCTGGAGATTGTGAAGCAAGTGAATGCGCCGGGATTCGGCGTGAATTTTGATAGCGGAAATTTCCGATCGACCGACGACCCGTATACGGAGTTAGCTCAGATTGCACCGTATGCCGTTAACGCCCAGATCAAAGTTGACATCTATTCTGGCGGTCAGCATCAGCCGACTGATCTGGCCAAGGTACTGAACATCTTGCGAAGCGCTGGCTACAGCGGTTGGGTCGCTTTGGAATATGAAGCCAAAGAGGAACCGCTCGAAGCGATTCCCAAATACTTGGATCAACTACGCAAGCTGATCGACCTGTGATGCCCCGTGAGCCGTCGGTGCTAGTTTTGATGTGGCGCTGGCCAGTGCCACACCAGCACAGGGGCGAGGGCTCGACACGAAGTTCCACTTGCAATGCCCGAACGTCCGGATATCGTCTGCTTATATGGAAAACCTTCAAAATTCAATAGAACACTTGTCCGTTCCACAGGCAGCCTACATTCATGTTCCGTTCTGCCACGCTCGCTGTCCCTATTGCAGCTTCACAGTAATCGCGAATCGATTGGACTGGGTCGATCGCTATGTCGACGCGGTCACGCTCGAGTTAGCATCGCTCGCTCACCCGAATCCGGTAAATACAATCTTCATTGGAGGTGGAACTCCGACTCTGTTGCCGCCACCAGCGATGCTGCGATTGCTTAACGCGATCCGAAGGTGGCTCCCGCTTGCGGAAGCTGGTGAATGGAGTATCGAAGCGAACCCTCAAGACGTAGATCACGATTTGTGTCAACTGCTTCGAGGTCAAGGAATTAATCGAATCAGTTTAGGAGGCCAGTCGTTTGATCAGTCCAAACTTCAAACGCTAGGTCGCGATCATACGGGCGACCAACTTGCCAATGCAATTGACACCGCATCCCAATGGTTCGATCGAGTTTCGATGGATCTGATTTTTGGCGTGCCCGGGGAGGATATGACGGTATGGCGGTCAGATCTGGGCGCTGTTACCGCCCGCTCATTGAGCCATGTCTCTGCCTATGGCTTGACCTATGAAAAAGGTGCTCGTTATTGGAGCCAACTTCATAAAGGGGAAATCGTAGCGGTTGCTGAAGACGTGGAACTCGAGATGTATCAGTATGCGATCGAATCGCTAAC
>JANNNN010000700.1:0-2071 GCA_031398555.1 Planctomycetia bacterium
ATCAAGTTGTCTTCAACATGCTGACGATCAAAGGCATCTATGGTCGCGAGATGTATGAGACATGGTACAAGATGACGGTCATGCTGCAATCCGGTTTGGACATCAGTCCGGTGATTACCCATCGCTATCACTACACTGAGTTCGAGACCGCTTTTCAAGCGATGGAGACCGGCAACACCGGCAAATGCATTTTGAATTGGCGCTAAGTTAAGTTCAATTTGGAAAGCACTGGTAACCAGCGACAAATGTCAAAATTGCGATGATAATTTTCCTGTCACTTATTTTCCTGTCCAAGGTCGGCGGCTACCGGATCAGCTGCGACAAAAGCGACAATCACCGGAAAAAAATCCAAAAGTTCTATTTTTTGCCCCGATCGATTCAAAGGGTCGCCCTCGGCAAGAGCGAGCCACTAAACAGCGCACCGGTTTCTAACGAAACCAGCTACCACCGAAGCAAAAAAACGCCGCTTCATTTTCGAAGCGGCGTTTAGTCGTTAATTTCAATTGGTCACTGTGATCGGAAACTAGCTGACCGAATTGATTGTCTTGAGCACTCGGGAAACGATCTTGTACGGATCGGCGGCCGAGTTTGGACGACGGTCTTCGAGGTAGCCTTTGTAACCGTTGTTCACGAACGAGTGAGGAATACGGATCGAAGCACCGCGGTTCGCGACACCGTAGTTGAACTTGTCGATCGATTGAGTCTCATGCAGACCAGTCAAACGCAAGTGATTGTCTGGACCGTAGGCAGCGATATGTTCCATACAATATTTCTCGAAAGCACCCATGAGTTTCTTGAAGTACTCTTCGCCACCGGTTTCTCGCATGAATTTAGTTGAGAAATTGCAGTGCATGCCGGAACCGTTCCAGTCACCCTTGATTGGCTTGCAATGGAATTCGACTTCAATGCCGTATTTCTCGCACAGGCGAATCATCAGGTAGCGCGCCATCCACATATCGTCGCCGATCTTCTTTGATCCCTTGGCGAAAATCTGGAATTCCCATTGTCCCTTGGCTACTTCAGCGTTGATGCCTTCGAAGTTGATTCCAGCATCCAAAGTGATGTCCATGTGTTCTTCGACAATTTGTCGAGCCACATCGCCAACGTTCTTGTAACCGATGGCACAGTAGTAGGGACCTTGAGGTGCTGGGTACCCGTCAGCTGGGAAGCCCAAGGGGCGACCGTTTTCGTAGAAGAAGTACTCTTGTTCGAGTCCAATCCAAAGATCGTCGCTAACGTCCACTGCATTACGGAAGTTCGATGGATGCGGTTCGCCGTTGGGCAACATGACTTCGCACATTACCAAGTAGCCGTTCTTGCGGGTCGAGTCTGGGTAGAGCGCAACCGGCTTTAATACGCAATCGGAACTTTTGCCTTCCGCTTGTTGCGTCGAACTTCCGTCAAAGCCCCACAGGTCAAGGTCGGCGACCGACTTGGGTTCTTTGTCGACAATCTTTGTCTTGCTGCGGAGATTTGGCTCTGGTAGGTAACCGTCAAGCCAAACGTACTCAAGTTTGAATTTTTTGTCTGATGACATGGACAAATTCTCTTTAAAGAAACACGAACAAAAAAAGACACTCCGCCTGCACTTTGATCCACTCGCTTCACGGTGGTCCCTACAACGCACTGCAAACAAGATTCTCAGGAGTTACTGCCAAGCGATTTTCTCGGAATCGCTTTCTAAGTTGCCATCGGTTTTGCCCCGAGTCTTACTGGTCCCTACCCAAAAACCAACTTGACTCATGCGCCCAAAGCGCCCGGAAAACCCATTTCACTTAGAGATGTCGGTGAATAAGCTAACACGCATCGTAAGTGTGGGCAAGTTCCCCTTAAATTTCCACTCATCAGCAATGTCAATTATGACGTTAATTCGCAGGTGACTTATCAGCCGGAAGTCGTTAGAGAGCGTCCCGCTTAAAAACGCAGGGAAAACGCGACTTTTCAAGCGACCTATCAGCCGGAAGGCGTTAGAGAGCGTCCCGCTTAAAAACGCAGGGAAAACGCGACTTTTCAAGCGACTGATCAGCCGGAAGGCGTTAGCCTCCGGTTGGAGACGTAACCGGAGGCTAAC
>JANNNN010000756.1:0-7321 GCA_031398555.1 Planctomycetia bacterium
CAAGTAAAGGCAAGCGCCTTTAGTCGTACCACCGCATCACCTTTTACTTGGAACACGGCCTTTCTGGGAAGTTATTCTGGCGGGCTAGGCGTGACCGATGGCAGCGAGAGTGGCGCCGGCGATACGCACACAGTCGACAATACGGGCGGCCGCAACAATTACGTGCTCTTCGAGTTTTCACAATCGGTACTTATCGACAAAGCTGTCCTGGGTTACGTTGCGGGCGATAGTGATATCACAGTTTGGATTGGAACTAAAAATGATCCCTTCACCAATCACATTGTGCTGAGTGATGCAATGTTGTCGGGCATGACCCTCAAGGAGGACAATATCACGACGCTCACGTCAGCTCGCACAGCAGATATTAACGCTGCCGGCATAATTGGAAACATATTGATTATTGCGGCTCAGACTTCGGACCCCACTCCAAACGACTACTTCAAGATTAATAGCTTGAAGGCGTGCACGCCGGCTAAGACGAAGTTCTTTGTTGTCAACGATTCGACGACATCCGGCGTAGCCGATCGAACCTACGAATATGCAACAGGTGGAACGGCAGACGAGAACTATGCACTTAACTCGTTCAACACAGCTCCACGCGGTGCTTCCGCGACCGCTGCGGGTGACAAAGTTTGGGTGGTTGACGCAAACAGCAAAGTGTACGTCTACAACAATAGCGGTGGGCTGCTAGGTTCATGGACGGCGACGTTGCCAAAGGGATCAACACCTGAAGGTATTGCCACAAATGGAACAGACGTCTGGATCGTTGCTTCCGATGGCAGCTCTACTGGTCGAAATACGGCGACTGAGAGGATTTTCCGATTTAGCGGCGCGACACCTGGAACAGGTTCAAGCCGAATACTTGGGACTCAAGCTCCAGTGAGCAGCTTCTCCCTAAACGCCGCCAATCTGAATCCGAAAGACATCGTGACCGACGGCACTAGCCTTTGGGTCATTAACGATGCTTCTTCTGGCGACAAAGTATTCAAATACGATCTAGCTGGAAATTTGCTCGGCAGTTGGATGATTGATGCCGCTAACACAAGCCCAACGGGCATTACGCTCGATCCCGCAAACGTCAGCAATTTGTGGATCGTAGACAAGGGTACGAAACGAATCTATCAATACAACGGTACTGCAGGTCTAACGACCGGTACCACTGCGAGACCCGCCTCAACCAGTTTTGCGCTGTCTGCGGGCAATACCAACCCACAAGGTATCGCAGATCCACCGGTCTGGGATGTGGGTTTAGAAGAGGTCAGTGCCGGAATAACATTCGATACGGTCACTGACGCCAGCCCGCACGTCATCTCGCTGTTCAATGAAGTCAGTCCGACAGATGTGAACGGCGATGGGGTAACGAGTCCGCTCGATGTGCTGTTGGTTGTCAATCAATTGAATGGACGAGCCCCGGCTGGATCTGTCTACCAAGACGTCAACAACGACGGAGTCACCAGCCCGCTGGATGCGTTACTGGTAATCAACTACTTGAATTCATCCCGAATCGGCAATTCAGCTAGTCTGAGTGCAATGAATGCGGCTACGGAACAGGTCTTCGCCGAGATGGGCGAAGATGAAGGAAACGTCGCGTTGGATGAATTGTTCGCTGATGTTGCAACACAATGGGGCAAAGCAGGCGGAATTCAAGTTCGTCGGCAAGGCGGTCGCGCGAAGTAGCTTGGACTGCAAGCGATGCGGCTCCAATTGTCTATTGGCAGTTGGAGCCACTCGTTGAATCTCGTGGTTTCAATCTAATTTTCCTAGCGACCCGTTATTGCGGTGGAGCGGCCAGGCGAGTTAACTTGACAGTGCGGCTTTCTTTTCAAAGCTGCAATGTCCCATCGTTTCTTAGTGGTAGCCAAAGCGTCGCCTATACATGACCGTCGAACTTTTAAAAGATAACGATTCGTGGCCGAAAATACCCGCCAGGGGCGAGTACCCACAACTCAATGGCCATAGCCAAGCTTGGGTAGATGCGATTTGCAAAGGACTGAAGCACAAGCCATTTGTGTTAGTTCACCATGACGAGCATGGCGTCGCTAATGGGATTTTGCCCTTAGTTCTGGTGCAAAGCATCCTATTTGGTAAGTTTCTCGTCAGCTTGCCATATTTAAATACTGGCGGTCCCTGGTCGGTAAGTCAGACCGTGGCGTCCAACTTGGTGACACGCGCTTGCGAGTTAGCGGATCAGTTGGATGTTCGAAACCTTGAGCTGCGACTTGAGCATCCCGTGGAACATGCACGGTTAAACGTTTGTCGCACAGATAACGTGCACATGCGACTCGAGCTGCCAACCTCGGACGAAGCCCTCGATGTTTCATTTAAATCCAAGTTACGCAGTCAAGTAAAGAAATCAAACGAACATGGACTTACGATCGCCTGGGGGCAATTCGAACTTTTAGATGACTTCTACCGAGTATTCGCAATCAACATGCGAGATCTTGGAACGCCTGTTTTCTCTAAAAAGCTATTCAAAGAGATACTAACCGCCTTCCCCGATGAGGCGGAACTATGCATCGTGAAAAAGGATGCCCTTTCAGTTGCTGCTGGATTGCTCGTCCACAGTCGAGGTGTCTCAGAAGTCCCAAGTGCCAGTAGCCTCAGGTCCTACAATCATACGAATGCAAATATGTGGATGTACCGCAATTTATTAAAAAGGGCTATTGAACGCGGTAGTCGTACATTCGATTTTGGGCGAAGCAGTGTCGACAGCGGAACCTACAAATTCAAATCCCAGTGGGGCGCAAAACCATATCCGGCGAATTGGCAATACTATATACGCAAGGGTTCGGCAGACGAAATGCGTCCCGATTCGGAAGGGAAGAAAAAACTAGTAAGGATTTGGCAACGACTCCCAGTCGCTCTGACTCGCCTGATTGGACCAGAGATAATCCGAGGCGTGCCTTAGGTTCACCTGCGATCATTCAGTTGCTACGCGACGAAATAGTAAACAACTAGTTTGAGATACTCGTGAAAAATGGGCGCATACAATTCGGCGCTGCCCAAAGGTACGGACGCAGAATAGGTTTTTATCTTCACATTTTCAGATAGTGAACGTTGAAAGCACAGGCGGCTACGTCGGGTATGTGGAGCAGAAGTTACAACAACAATTTGGCCGACGCTGTTTGGTATCGCCTCGTGAACGGCAATCGCTTCGCTGAGTGAGCCCATAAGTGCACTTGCTGGCGCTGGGATTGTCCGCACAGCATCTCTTGGAACTCCAAATGATTGGAGGTAATTCAAGGCTCGCTCGGTGGCCGAGTCCAAGTGCTTGTCTACAAAGTTGTAACCGGCTGACCTATGCTCATCGGGGATGTAAATGACGCGGATTCGATGCATATGATACAGATCCGAAGCCGCTCGTAATCGCTCGAGATAAGCGCTTCCATCGGCCATGACATATGCACAATCGCCACTTGCATTCGCGTCGTGAACGTACAGTGGCAAAATCATCAACGCTCGAACTTCTTTGATTGAAGGCAGGGCAACCATCACAATCCAACAGGCAACTAAGGCAGCTGCAGTTCGAAGCAAGCGGGATTTTGGGTATGCAAGTTTAACCATCGATTTTCCGTTTGGATCTGAATTACAAATGGTGAAGCACTAGACATCTTAGGAGCAAGGCCGATTGTGCTGAATACACCTTCCTTAAATCGCTTTCGAGCTCGGAAAATCCGCTTCGTTTCATTGCAATTCCAAAAGTAGCGTTTTGTAAGCCCCAGTATAGTGCGATTGCAGAGAGTGTAACCGGCGTTCCGCCTGTTAGCAGGCGAAACGGAGACTGCTGACTTATGAGCAATACAATTCGTTTGTGTATTCGAGTCAACTCGCGGGTTCAGTGGGCGGAGACGCCCGCGCTCGTGCGCCTTTGAAGGCGTTTGAACAGAAGGGTGGAAGTGCCTTCCAGGGTCCCAAGCCAGGAAGCAACGAGAAACGCCCTTTGGGCATACCGACAGTCCGTGACCGCGTCGTGCAAACGGCACTGGTTCACGTACTGGAACCGATCTTTGACCACACGTTTCACGAAAGAAGCTTTGGCTTCCGACATAGGGCGATTTCTCTTTCCACGAGCTAAGAGCCAACGCAAAGTGGTCGACCGCATTCGCGAACTCACTCCGCGTAAGTCGGGTGAATCTATCGAATGTACCATCGACCGCATCAACCGCTCGATGAAAGGTTGGTTCAACTACTTTCGACACTGCTTCTGGAATGTCTTCGATGCTTATGATGAGATGATCCGCAGACGTTTGCGGAGCATGCTCGTCAAACGCACTAGACTTAATCCGAAGCGCTTACCCCGGACTCAGCGTTGGCCGAATGCGTACTTCTCCGAGCTTGGGTTATACAGCCTGCGTGAAGCCCACACTCGGTTCGTTCGATCCATAGGAACCTACTAACTGGAAAGCCGTATGCGGGAAAACCGCCCGTACGGTTTGGCGGGAGGGGAGACCGAAATCAATCGGTCTTCCCTACCCCGATCGAAAAACCGGTCAACCATTTTCGCAGTTTAGACTGGCGGAACGCCGGTTACACCCGATTGCAGAAATGCGGGATCGCAGCGCCTTCGGCGATCGCGCATACCAACGCGAACTATTCCCCCGATCGTTAAACACAAATTTACCCTAATAACGCTTAACTACGAAGCGATCGAACGAGCGGAAGTTAAAAGTCGCCTCAACTTTCAATATCAGTAGATGCCGAAAAAGAATAGTACCGACAACAACAAGTAACCGTTTACTCGCAAGTAGTTGATTCGTGAAAGAATCATTTTTAAGTCACGCAAGAAAATAGTCGCAGACTCGAATCGAATGACACTCCAACCGCCTCATTGGATCGTTGTTTGATACTAAGTCGAAACAAGTTTCGTGAATTTGCAAAGCTCCAAATTCGAACGAATAGCTCACAGCACATACGGGCGGTTCTAGAAGAGAGGTAACAGCAAAACGTAGACTTCGAAAAGCAAATTGCCTCAGCGGCACTTCATGTGATCTAGGTATACCGCCCCTACCAAGGTCTTTGAAAGTCCGTTCAGACTGGAAAAATTAGATGAAGTGGATTTTGCTCCTTTCGTTTTTGATATTAAGCTCGTTTTCTGTCGTATTCGAGCTGGGCCGTCAGTCGCGTACATGCAGGTCGCCAAGCAATAGTTGGCCAAGCAATAGCTCGCCGGGTAATAAGCGACTCGTCGCGAGTGAGCCGAGGACTGTTTTCGCGGCCGGTCGCGTGGAGGGGGTTTCGCGAGAGATCGAATTGTTCACAACTATTCGCGAACTAGTAACGCAAATTTCTGTTCAAGAGGGCGAACGCGTACGTGCAGGACAATTGATTGTTCTGCTCGATGATCGACTTCAAAAAGCCGAGCTCGATTTAGCTCAAGCTGGAGTTTTATTAGCAGAGGCTGAAAAGGCGCGGCTCGTCCATGGCCCAACTCAAAGCGAAAGAGACGAAGCTCAACAACAGTGTGAGCATCGAAAGGCGGAAATGATCTCGGCGGGTAGAATATTAGAACGCAGTATGCTCCTTGCGAACACAAATGCAATCAGCAGTACCGAGATCGATGAATGCGAATCTCGATCACATTCAGCGAAGGCCCTGTATGAAGCGGCTAAGTCACATTTAGCGACCACTTTTAATCCTGCTCGAAGAGAAGATTTAGACGCGTCCGACGCACGGCTTGCGGCAGCCAGAGCACGGCTGAACCTCGCCGAAGCGGCTCTATCCAAAACTCGCATAACGGCTCCAAGCGACGGTCAAATTCTACAGATCAACGTTGAAATCGGTGAGTTGCCTGCCCAGCAACCGCTGGCAATTATGTGCGATACGCAAACTCTACAAGTCCGCGCAAGTGTCGATGAGTTTGATGCTTTGCGAGTTCAAATTGGGCAGCCTGTTCGCCTGCAAACCAATGCCATGCAAGACGCTGAATTTCAGGGCAGAGTCGTTAGAATGAGCCCCCGAATGCACCGCAAGCAAATCGTGTCCGATCGACCAAACGAACACCTGGATACCAGGTCGCGAGAAATATGGGTCGAGCTTGAATCTGGCGTGCCACTGATTGTAGGTTTACCGGTCGAACTCTGGATTGGTCAATCGGAGCTCGGCGATCTTTCAACTTTATGACAGTGTCGCCTTTCGCTCCGCGAAAGTAGCCTGGGCCGCGAAATAGGTGCGCGCAAACTCTAGTATTTCCTACGCTACATGCGCGGAGCGAAAAACGACACTAACCGCTTCTCAAAAGGATGTCTTGGACGATCGAAACGGAGCGAGGTGTCACATCGTCAGAATCGCACTATACGTCAAATGCCAAATGCTAGGACAAGTCGCGTCGACTAACTGAATGTTCTTCACAGCGACCGTGAATCGCGTTGATTGTTGCAATGCGCAATGCCGAAGCAAATAAAAGCGTTGGAGTCATGACGCCTTTGATCGCCTTTGAGCGAATTGCAGCGAGACCGATATGTGGATTGGCAACCCGGGTTAAATCATGGATCGCAGTAAAGAGCAATGCAATCAGCTTGCCCCCAACTTCATCATAGGTTCTCCGCCGGATTACGCTGTTCAAGTGAGGCAGGTCGGGAAGAAATACCGGCAAGGCCACGGCGACACATGGGTTATACGCGAGGTTGACTTCGAAGTTCGACGAGGGGAATTTGCGTTCCTCGTAGGTCCTTCGGGCAGCGGAAAGAGCACCCTGCTCTCAATTCTAGGGTGTCTACTTACGCCCGACGAAGGTGAAATTTTCTTGGGTGGAAAATCCATTTTGCAGCTCAGTCCTGCAGCGCACACGACTTTGCGGCGCGTCCACATAGGTTTTGTATTTCAAAAGTTTCAATTGATTCGGGGACTGTCTGCAATTGAAAATGTGGCTGTTCCGCTGACTCTTCAGCGTGTTAGAACCTCAGAAGCAATGAAGCGGTCTGGCGAGATGCTCAAACGAGTCGGCCTTTGGGAATATAGAAATTCGCAACCGAATCGAATGAGCCCCGGCCAATGCCAACGTATAGCCATTGCACGGGCAGTGGTTGCATCGCCGCAATTGGTCTTAGCCGACGAACCGACTGCGTCCCTAGACAGCCAGTCGGGCCGCGAAGCAATGCAAATTCTAAAACGCCTCGTAAACGAAACGGGCGCCGCTGCCGTTGTGGTGACACACGATTCACGGATCTACGAGTTTGCGGACAAGATCTGCGAGATGAAGAATGGACGCATCGACACCGTCAGCACCTTGAACCACACAGCTTCAGCGGTCCCAATAGTTCAGAGCTCACCTAGCGAATTGGGTATCCCACTTTGCCTTCCAACTTCGCCATACACCCATTAT
>JANNNN010000774.1:0-3577 GCA_031398555.1 Planctomycetia bacterium
GCACCCAGGTTATCCAAACTAAAACCCGAGGCTGCTTTCTCAGGCTGGGAGCGCTGGAAGCCTAAGCTAAGACAAAATCTGTTTTCGATTTTGAGATTGCTTATCCTTTCCAGCGTTGATAAAAATCACCTGCGGCATCGATTTTGATTAAAGTTTTTCAAGATCAAGAAATCGCTACCGTATTTTGCTAGCAGCAAAGGCTGCCAATGGTCCGTTTCGAAAGGATTCGAAGTTGGAACAGTTTATTGAGAGTATTGCGTCGTCTTCAGGCACCCTTGTACCGCTATTGGCAGTGTGGGCGATCGTTGGCCTCTACACTCAGCGTTCAGGGTGCCAGTGTGTTGCAACCCAAGTCTTGTATCTATCCGTGATGCTTTTCGTGGCTGGGATCACCATACGAACCGTCATGGTTGACGATGGATATTGGTTGGTCCATACAGCCAGTCTGGGTGTCTTAGTCGTGTCTGGGGTGATGCGTCGCCCTAGCGTTTTAGCTACCGAAATGGTCGGTGAGTCAGTTCCCACTTGAACAAATCTATCGCAGTTTTGGTGGCGACCTTGTTTCACAAGCGACGTCACTGGTGCCCAGCTTCGCATACCTTCCTTTTTACGTAAAACCTGTGCTAACGATAGGTGGCAGTGTAGGTGGAAACGTAACTGGAATGATGGTTCTCAAGCAGCGTGAGAAGGGAATTGAAGCGAGTAAAACACTGGTCACGGATCCTAGTTCCGATGAACCATTGACCACCGTTCCCGCCAATCCCTAATCGTACATTTCCGCTGTGGTTCAAGCTACCGCTTCCGCGAGCCATTGCGGGGCGTAGGATGGGACCCGGCGTTTGTGGCTTCAGATTCAGAATGTGATTTAGTATTAAAATGATATGTGAATTGCTCATCGTCGGACAGTATCCGATAATTGCTAATCATTCTGCTAGCGACATAGTGCGATAAAGTTTCCATTTTCGCCAAAAAGTCCTACGAATTCGATCGGCTACAGTCACTAATAGTTACAGCAGAGAAAATTTCTCTGCGTGACTTGCATTTTAGGACTCTGCCATGCGATTGACTTTACGAACCCTCTTAGCCTACCGTGACGGCGTACTTAGCCCGGCGGAAACGAGCGACCTGCATCAGCGAATTCGGCAGACCGAGGTCGCAAATAACCTGCTGCGCCGCGTCGAGAACTTGGTAAACAACAAGCAGATGTTGGCCCCAAAGGTGAATGGCCAAGGGCTTGGCGGGGACGCTAATACGGTCGCCGAATACATCGATGACACTTTGGCTAGCGAAAAAGTCCCTGAATTCGAACGCATCTGTATAGCAGAATCGGATTTGGCGCTCGCCGAATTGGCGCATTGCCACCAACTGCTTGCCGAAGCTCTGAACTCCCAAGTTATTGTGCCTCCGAATCTCAAGTCGCTCGCGGACAGTTTAAAGAATCCTCAAAACCAAGCAGCTTTATTGCGACGGTTGAATATCGGGAAAAAATCGTCCGCTTCCGCCCGAGCAGTAGGAAGTATTCAGCGAGTTGATGATTTGCATCCTGAAAAGTTGGTTGAAGCTTTAGAAACAAAAGCAGTTGAAGTGATCGCCACGCAGCGTTCGCAAGTTCAGGCACCCATGGTCACTTCGGGTGGAGGATCCATCAAGCCGCAAGGATTGGACCTCGAACGCCCCCAGCTGGCGCATGAAGTTCCAGAGTACTTAATCGGGCAACGAACTGGTGGCTGGCGAATACTGCTTGCTATCGGCGCGATGATCGCTTTGATGAGTGTTATTGCTTGGCAAGCTCTGGGCCCGCTGAGCAAGGTGCGCGATTTGTTTGTCGCTAATAACGCGGCGGTAAACGACTCGAATCTAAAAGACTCATTGAAAAACTCCGTTGAGCCGCCTCCGGAAGTAGTCGTACAAAGTGCGAGCAAGTCAGAGGGTGCAAATGCTGAACCCGCTTTGGACTCAGCTCCCGCGCCGAGCGAATCCGACATTGCTTTGAAAGATGCAGAGAATTTAGATACCAAACTTCCAAACGGGGAAGAGGCGAAAATTCTTGATACTCTTAACACCGAATCGACGGCGCCGCAACCTGAACTGGCCAGTAACACGCTTCGCTGGGCGCCTAATTCAGACGATGCAAAATCGGTACTGTTTTTGAGAGCAGCTGTTGATGGCAGCACTTTGCGGAGAATCACCGCCAATACTTTGCTGCCGGATGGGAGTGAAATTATTGTTCCACCTTCAATGCGTCCCACTCTGAATCTGGCCGGTTTTTGCACTTGGTCGGTCTGCGGCCCTACGCGAATGCAACTATCGCAGGACGAAAAAGTAACGATCACGACTTCATTGTGTCGAGCTATCGCAAAAGGCGGCGCAGCAGGTCATAAGGTAACTATTGCCGCCCCGACGGGCTCAGTGAACCTGCAGTTCGATGAATTATCGAGTACGGCGGCCGTCGAAGTTGCCTACCGTCCCGTCTCACACGGCTCCATTACTGATAAGCTTGCCTTCAAGCCGTTTCTGATTATTGTCGCCGTTGAAGGGCAACTCACCGTGACTCTAGTTCGCGAAGCGGTCGAATCCAAGAGTATTCGTTTAGTTGTGGGTGAAGGAGTTGCGTTCACGGATGCTCATCCGATTGAGTTTGAATTAGGGGCAATACCTACGTGGTATCGGGCTGGCAATGATCGGCCGCTCGACGTGCTTGCAGCCGCGGACATGCACACGTCCCTCAATGACTCCGAGAATGTAGCCGCGCAGTTGACTAGTCTTTGCTCCGACAGCCGCCCCGAAACCGCTGCTCTCGCGATCCAATCCAAAATGCTCTTAGGTGACTGGGAACGTTTCGCTGGCGACTTTTTAAGCAATGAATTGATGCGCAGTCACTGGTCAGCTGCGATAGGGTTGGCCGAGCAACTGCTTGCTGAAAAAGAACAGAACTCTGAAGCTCTTCGCGGAGCACTTGAAAAATCAAATCCTGGTCGCGGCGACGCATTGTACGCATTGTTGGCAGGCGGCCCTGATAGTTCGCAACCGAAAGAGTTACTGCCAAAACTCGTTGAATCTTTGGGCAGTGCAGAACTGGACGAACGCGTTCTCGCCTCACATCAGTTGCGCCGCTTAACAGGCAAGGAACTTGGGTTTCAACCGAGTGTTCCAAATCGAGCCGTATTGCAGCAATGGCGACGTACGATCACATCGGGCAATCCGTTAATTTCGATTGAAAGTCCGCTTTGGGAAGCTAAGAAATAGGTTCCAGAACGGTGATTAATTTTTCGACAACCACACCACATTAGGACAACGCTGAACATAACGCTGCGTAAGCCCTTAGGGCAACGCCTTGAAGCATTTCTCTCCCTAATTTAGTTGGACAAACGGACAATAAAAAAATACCAGCGAACCCACAATGTGGGAATTGCAGCCTAGATGCAAAGGGCTCGGGGGTTAGGTGGAAACGCTGGAGCGTTTGAGTCGTCTTTCCAATCCTTTGCATCTAGGCTGCGATTCCTAGATTGACGCAATCGGTGCAGAATGGGCGCGGACGATGTCCGGACTGCGGGGCGGTTGGAGGCAGACTGCTAAG
>JANNNN010000793.1:0-19387 GCA_031398555.1 Planctomycetia bacterium
CCACCGACGCCTTGCTCCTGCATACTAGGCGAACGATCGAGCAATACGATGCTGGTATCAGTCTTTCCGCCAGCGCCGAGCCCTAAAAGGCCACTCGCCAATGGTCGGCTGACAGCAAAAATTAACCCAGCTAGAGCCAGCACGCGCATCGCGAGTATTAAATACTGACGTAGTTTTGCGTAGCCGCGATTCATGCGATTTGCAGCCAGCAAAAACATCATCGCGCCCCAACGCTTGGTTTGGTAGCGCCACTGATTGATCAAGTGGATAATAATCGGCAAAGCGAGCAAAGGCAGCGCGAGCAAAAGCCACGGTTGCAGGAAACTCATCGTGAACTTCGTCCTCTCGCTCGATTAATCAAAAAATCGCTGATCTCTTGCTCATAAGTTCGATCGATCGACACCCGACGATAGTCGACCGAGGTTGCCAATACAACTTTGCGGACTGCTTCCAAGTATTCCTTCAATGCCTGATGATATCGGTCAGCGATCTCGACAGGTTCAGCGAAAATAGAAGTGCCCCCTTCCATGTCCAAAAATCGGGTGGGGCGCTGGAACGCGAATCCAAGTTCTTCTGGGTCGAGCAGATGAAAAACCGATACATCATGCTTGCGAAATCGAAGATGCTCAAAGCAATCGCGAAGCAATGCAGGATCAACAAACAAATCGGAGAGTATCACAACTAGTGCTCGCTGTCGCACGCGTTCAGCCAATTCATGGAGCAACTTTGGCAGTTCGGTCTCGCCGCGGGGCACAGCTTTTTCTAGACAATCGAAAAGCGCCGACAAGTGAGCCGGGCTACGCTTGGGAGGAATGTTGTGAACAATGTCACTAGCAACGCAAGCCAATCCTACCGCATCGCCCTGCTGGATCGCCAAGTAGCCGAGCGTCGCGGCAACTTGCCGTGCATACTGCAACTTCGTTACGCCGACGGATCCAAAATCCATTGACCCGCTAGTATCAACGACTAGAACCATTCGCAGGTTGGTATCTGCTTCGAACTCTTTGACGTAGAAACGATCGGTCCGTCCGTAAACTCGCCAGTCGAGTCGTCGCAGATCGTCCCCCGGAACATATTTGCGATATTCCGCGAACTCTACGCTCGCACCACGATGGGGGCTGGCATGGCGGCCAGAGACACTGCCCAGCATCGGCTTCCGCGACATCAGTGGCAGTGCCCCAAGTCGCGCGACAACCTGCGGGTCTAGGAAACTGCGTTGTTGGCGTTCAGTATTCAAGCGATGTTACTCGTGGGTGTATTTTCATAGCGGAGATATGAGAATTTTGGCAACCATGCAAAACTATCGAAGTTATGATTATACTGCCTCAGCGCTCCAAATGGCCAGTTTTGCCAGAAAAAGGCCCTACCGAAGTTTACAACCATCAATGCCAGTTCGAATGACTCAAACCTCGGCCGACGGAAAAAACATGAGTGAAGATTGCAATCGTGGCCAACCGGATCCCTCATCGGTCCCATTGATACCGACACGAACGTCTGAGGTCGCCCGTTTGCAGGTAGCGCAATTCACGATCGAAGCCGGCAATTCACTGTCGGACGTTTTTCGAGAAGTCTGTCGAATCTCGGCAGAAACCTTGAACGTGGCCCGTGTTGGAGTTTGGTTGATGCAGCAAGAGCAATCAGCCCTTCACTGCGCAGTCTTATTTGAATTGGAGTCCCAATCATACAGCGACGGTACAGTTCTGCAGTCGTCCGATTTTCCAACTTACTTTACCGCCCTGAAGCAACGCAAAATCATCCCGGCTGAAATCGCCCAGCATAATCCGTTAACCAATGAGTTGGTCGACTCGTACTTGAAACCGCTCAACATTACCTCCATTCTCGACGCACCCATCATCGTCGCCGGTGAAGTCAGCGGTGTGTTCTGCTGCGAACATACCTGCTCAGTACGAGAGTGGACCACCGAAGAGCGTGACTTTGTGGAGTCCATGGCAAACCTCCTCGGTTCAAAAACACGAGCTGCGGAAGTGCAGCAATTGCAGAATTTGCTCAAGTTGTCAGAAGAACGAATCGTTTCCATCGAAAAGACGGAGGCACTCGCTCGCATGGCTATGGGTATTGCCCATGATTTCCGCAACATACTAACGGTTATCAATAACTGCGCAGAAGTCATCGGGATGAGCGACTTGAGTCCGCCAGTAAAAAGGAACTGTGATTTAATTGCCCAAGCTGTCACGCGCGGGACGCAGTTCGTTAAAGAGCTCGCTGATTTCGGCAAAAGCGGTCCAACGCAACCGAAGGTTATCGACGTCAACGAACAGATCAAATGCTTTCATCCGATACTCCGCGCTGCCATAGGTTCCAAACATCGCATCGACCTAAAATTGGAAGAGGGACTTGGGAAAATACTCATCGATCGCAATCATTTTGAACGAGTGCTTCTGAATTTGGTCATGAACGCCAAAGATGCTTTACCACATGGAGGAACTATTGACATCATCGCAACCAAATGTGCCAAGGCTATTTCGAAAAAGCACGATCGAGTCGCCATCGAAATTCGCGACCACGGCTGCGGTATGGACGCGCAAACCAAGAAACGCGTCTTCGAACCGTTCTATACTACCAAGAGCGATGGGACAGGCCTCGGTCTGCCGATCGTTGCCCGCTTCGTCGAACGTGCCGGCGGATTAGTCGAAATCGAAAGCACACCCAATGTGGGTACAATCGTTCGGCTCCTGATCCCGCTAGTGGCTCACTAAGAGCATTCGACTTTAATTAGAAATGCCTTCCGAATCAGATTCATTCAATCTTTAGATTCGGGTTACCGCAATTATCCGTGGGACCGCCATACCATCTGTGGGCGATTTTCTTTCCCACGGATGACATACTGGTCCCACGGATGAACGGCCTTGTCCAACTTCATTGTGTTTTTGCGACCAACCGCTTTAGAGGACGACAATCGCAAATCGCGATTTGACATTTCTCATTGGTTGTTTTTTGACCCCCAAAAGTCGAGTATTCAAACGAGAACAATTCACGGAACTCAATTAGGCTAACTGGCAAGCACCGATTTTTTACGATACCAGCGACGTTTGCTAACGCGGCCCCCTGCGCAGGTCCAATGTCAAGGGAAACATTGAATTGTGCTCGTTGGCTGGCAGCTTAATTTGACCAGGCGTGTGGCCCATGCGGAAGAAGCGAGCACCGCGGCGGGCTTCGGCTTCATACGGATTCACTGGGAACGATTGATAGTTGCGACCCGCCGGATGAGCAACATGCACCATGCAGCCACCGATCGAACGGCTTGACCAAGTATCGAGGATGTCGAACGTCAGCGGACTGTGAACCGGGACCGTCGGATGCAAACAACTGGCGGGTTGCCAGGCGCGATAGCGCACTGCGGCGACCATCTCACCTGGCACACCGGTGGGAACTAGTGGTACCTTGCGACCATTGCACGTTACGACATAACGACCTGACGTCACGCCACTTAATTTCAATTGCAAACGTTCAACTGAAGAATCGACGAAGCGAACTGTGCCACCACCTGCAGGCTCTTCACCGAGCACGTACCAAGGTTCAATCGCGGTCCGCAATTCCATTTGCAATTCATCGCGTGACAAGTCACCGATCTTAGGAAAGCGAAATTCAAAGTGTGTTGCAAACCAATCGGATTCAAACTCGAAATCGCTCAGCTTCAAATCAGCAATGACCTGCTTGAAGTCCTCCCAAACGAAATGCGGTAGTAGAAATCGATCGTGCAACGTAGTGCCCCATTCGACCACCGGCTGCTCGTAAGGTTGCTGCCAGAATCTCGCAATCATGGCGCGAATGAGCAATTGTTGCGTCAAGCTCATTTCAGCATGCGGTGGCATCTCGAAACCACGCAGCTCAAGTAAACCCAAACGCCCAGTAGTGCTGTCCGGAGAATAAAGTTTGTCGATGCAGAATTCGGCACGATGCGTGTTACCAGTCAGGTCAGTCAGTAAGTTCCGGAAAATGCGATCGACCAACCAAGGCGGACATGGCACTCCTGGCTTGGGCACAACGGAGAACGCCAAGTCGAGTTCATAGAGTGCATCACGTCGACCTTCGTCGACGCGTGGAGCTTGGCTAGTTGGGCCAACGAACCGACCGCTAAACAAATACGATAGCGACGGATGATTGATCCAATACGCAATCATGCTCTTGAGCAAATCTGGCCGTCGCAAAAAGGGACTGTCCGCGGGAGTACGTCCGCCTAAGACGACGTGATTGCCGCCGCCAGTTCCCCAGTGCTTCCCATCGAGGTCGAATTTTTCAGTGACCAGTCGCGCAAGTCGAGCTTCTTCGTAAAGGGCTTTTGTCGAGCTTACCAACTCGTCCCAGCTATCGACTGGATGCGTGTTGACTTCGATCACACCTGGATCGGGTGTTACTTTTAGCACGTTGACCCGTGGGTCGTGTGGGGGCAAGTAACCTTCGATGACTACCGGTAGATCCAATTCAGCGGCTGTGACTTCGATCGCATGCGCGAGATCGAGGTAGTCTTCCAGACGTTCCATCGGAGGCATGAAGATGTGGATTGTTCCACCACGCGGTTCAATGCAAAGCGCCGTGCGGACGATCGCCGATGGCTTGGTCTCGTCATCTTCAAATTCCAGGTCATCGACTTCTTCATCGCGACCCTGCAAGTACTGCTCAGAAACGCGCAGTCGCTGCACTTCAGTTTTCTTACTAACCGATTCTTGTCGATAGTCGGGTCTCGGTAAGGGTTCAGTAGGCGCAAGTGGATCGATTTCATAATGCGGTTCGAGATCTTCCGGCGCGGACCACGGAAGCGAGTCGATTGGCAATCGCAATCCAATAGGCGAATCGCCGGGCAGCAAGAACAGTTTCTCCGAGCGCACAGGCCAAGGCCCGCTAGCCCATCGCGGTTGAGCTTGCCACCACTGGCGGCGCAGGGGAACGACGAAGCCGACTGGAGCGCCTACGCCGCGCTGAAAGACACGAGCCATACGGGCTCGCTCTTCAGGGTCATTCAACTTTGGATCGCGCGGGTCAACGTTGACGGGCAGCTGCTGCTCTTTGATCAAAAACTGCGCGATATCTTCATAGGCTGGAACGATCCAGCGCTTACGAATGTCTAGCAGATCTGCCAGTCGATTTGCGAAGCTATGGGCATCGCGAACCGTGTGGCCGTGGTTCGACTTCACATCAGCGATTAGATCCGGATCCTCCCAAGCTGGAACCCCATCTTTGCGCCAGAAGCAAGCCAGTGCCCAGCGCGGCAACGATTCTCCTGGGTACCATTTGCCTTGTCCGTAATGCAACAATGCGCCGGGACAAAATCTTTCACGCAGTCGTTTGATCAAGATTTCGGAAAGCCGACGTTTGTCAGGTCCAACTGCGGCTGTATTCCATTCCGCTCCATCCATGTCATCGATTGAAACAAAAGTCGGCTCGCCGCCGATCGTCAGCCTTACATCGTTCTTGATCAAACGTTCGTCGACTTTGTGACCAAGCTTCTCGATAGCCTCCCATTGTGGCAAGGTGTATGGCTTAGTAACTCGCGGATCCTCATGAATGCGAGTCACACTCATTGCAAAATCAAATTCGACTTCACACTTTTCATGACTACCCGTGATCGGCGCAGCGGAACTTGGGTCAGGCGTCGCGGCTAGCGGGATATGACCTTCGCCGGCAAGCAAACCGGAGGTTGGGTCAAGTCCAATCCATCCGGCCCCCGGCACAAAGATCTCTGTCCAGGCATGCAAGTCCGTGAAGTCAATTTCAGTGCCCGAAGGTCCGTCAAGCGATTTCTGATCGGGTGCCAATTGAATCAAGTAACCGGAAACGAACCGCGCGGCCAATCCAAGTTGCCGTACCACTTGAACTAACAACCAAGCGGAATCGCGACACGAACCGCTCCCTTTCACCAATGTCTCTTCGGGAGTTTGCACCCCGGGTTCAAGCCGAATGAGGTACTTTACTTCTTCTTGACAAAGTCGATTTAATTCCACTAAGAAGTTGACGATGTGTTTCTTCGAGCGGTCAAGACTGGCTATGAATTTTTTGAACTTAGGCCCAAAATCCTCAGTCTCAAGAAAGGGACGAAGTTCACGTTCCAAGCCAGGATCGTACTTGAACGGAAAATTCTCGGCCCAATCTTCAATGAAGAAATCAAATGGATTGATAACTGTCATGTCGGCCACCAAGTCGACGGTCACCGACAAGCGGCGAGTCTTCTTGGGGAACACGAAGCGGCCGATGAAGTTACCATGCGGGTCCTGTTGCCAATTGCAAAAATTGTCGCTTGGCTCCACCTTCAGTGAATAACTTAGAATCGGCGTTCGGCAATGCGGTGCGGGTCGCAAGCGAACCATTTGCGGATTGACCGTAATCAGCTTGTCATAGTCGTAGGAAGTTCGATGGTTTAGGGCAACTCGAATTGTCATTTCACCACCTTAGTTTGACTGAAATTGGCTTTGCGAGGCCCCCACGTTGCGAACTGCGAAGAAGGTTTCGTGGATCGCTCCGCCGACGCCGTTAAGATTACTTTGCAAGCCATCAATGAACTCATGGAAACCTTGATTGATAATGGTGTTTACATCGCCGAAAGCCAAATCGCCCTTCAAGCGACCAAGCTTTTGTTCCGCTGAATTGCAATACGAACCGAGCGGCCTACCCGAAATTTGATGCAGTGAATGGTCCGCCCAATCGACACAAAACAGCACCGAGCGCGGGAAGCTGCGATCAAGCATCAAAAAACTGACCACTCGCTGAATGGTGATACCGTGAAAACGTTGGCGATACATTTCAAAAGCTGAAACCGAACGCAAAACGCTCGACCACTGCAAATCGTCCAATGTTGTCCCAACATCTTGCAACGTCGGCAGCAACGTAAAATACTTCACATCCAAAATGCGGCTTGTCTTGTCGGCTCGTTCCAGCAAGCGACCTAGGTTGGCAAAATGCCAACCGGCGGCGTGCGAGAGCGTGGCGTCGAGAATGCCATTAAAGAGTTGGCTGTGTTGCTTGACTGCATTGAAAAAATCAGGCGGCATGGTCATCTTGCCATCCGTTCGAGCCGCATGTCGCACGAAGTGATAGAACTCGTTGATCTGTTCCCAAGCCTCCGACGAGATTGCTTCTCGAACGGTTCGGGCGTTCTCGCGGGCCAGGCTGAGCGATGAAATGATCGAGTTCGGATACTCGCGGTCGAATGTCAAAAACCGAACGACATTTTCCTCGTTGGGTTGATGGTACTTCTTGTTGAAATACTCATGATCACCCGAGGTAGACACGAGCGGGACCCACTGCAGGTGAGCGGACTGCGGTTGGTCGAGAATGAGATTCAACGTGACGTCAATGAACCGCGCAATATTCTCAGCCCGTTCGATGTAACGCGCCATCCAGTAGATCGACTCGGCAACACGACTTAGCATAACAGATGCTTAACTCTCAATAAAAACCTGCTCATAAAACACATCAACGCACAACAAACACATCAACGCAAAAACAAATCACCTGCGAAATAAACCGCCGGCGCACAGAGAAATTGCTATAAGGCCGATTCGGCAGTTGCTGTCTCTTCACCGTCCGCGGCGATGACCCAAGTATCTTTACTGCCGCCACCTTGCGATGAATTCACGACCAAGGATCCTTTACGCAGCGCGACACGCGTCAAACCGCCCGGTAGCACCCAAATGTCTTTGCCGCACAATATATAAGGTCGCAAATCAACATGCCGTCCTTCGAACCCGTTGTCGCATAGTGTTGGTACACGCGAAAGAGACAAAGTTGGCTGAGCAATGTAGTTGCGCGGATTTTCTTTGATCTTTACCGCAAACTCAGCTTGTTGTTCTTTAGTTGAATGCGGTCCCACCAGCATTCCGTATCCACCTGCTTCGTTGGCTGCTTTGACAACCAATTTATCGAGGTTAGCAAGCACGTACTTGCGGTCATCTTCCTTCTCGCAGATGAACGTCGGCACGTTGGGAAGGATCGGCTCTTCGTTCAGAAAGTATCGAATCAAGTCCGGCACGAAAGCATAAATCACTTTGTCGTCTGCGACTCCGGTTCCGGGTGCATTGGCCAAAGCCACACGACCTTGTCGATAAACTTCCATCAAACCGGGTACCCCCAGCATCGAATCCGATCGGAACGTTTCCGGATCAATAAAGTCGTCATCAATGCGACGGTAAATAACGTCCACCCGCTGGAATCCATCCGTCATGCGCATGAATACAAAGCCGTCCTTGACTACCAAGTCACGGCCCTCAACCAGCTCAACTCCCATTTGCTGAGCCAAGAACGAATGTTCGTAGTACGCCGAGTTGTAGATGCCCGGCGTCAGAACGACGATGCGAGGCTCATTGACATGCTCTGGGGCCAAGTACATCAACGTTTCGTACAACTTCGTAGGATAATCGATGACTGGCCGAATGTTTGAAGCCGCAAAAAGTTGTGGGAAAGTTCGCTTCATCAACAGTCGATTTTGCAGCACGTACGAGACGCCCGACGGGCACCGTAGGTTGTCTTCGAGCACATAAATCTCACCATCGCTGTGACGGATCAAATCGGTGCCGGTAACGTGGCACCAGATGCCCTTCGGTGGGAACAACCCATGGCAAGCTTCCCGGTAGGAGGTCGCTTTGCTGAGCAAGTGACGCGGAACGATACCGTCATTGATCGAGTTTTGGCCGTGATAAACGTCGTCGATGAACATATTCAGCGCCTTGATGCGCTGCTTTAAGCCAGCTTCAATCCTCGTCCATTCAGCCGCTTCGACAATGCGAGGAACAACATCAAACGGGAAAATCTTTTCCGTTCCGCTGGTGTCGCCGTATACTGCAAACGTGATCCCCATGCGATGCAGGGCTCGTTCGATTGCTTCCTGCCGCTCGCCCAAAACACCTAGGGGTAGAGTATTCACGCAGTCAACTAACAACTCCCCGCCTGGCCGAGGATTCCCCTCTGGGTCGAAGAGTTCGTCGTGGAAACCTTCAGTTTTGTAGCCGAAAAATGTATGATTTGTAGGCATTTTGCACGAAAGAAGTCAGACGAAGTTACGAAAATCCAGTTTTCATGAACGCCCGTAGCTTAAGCCGCAGTACTCCATGCACCGCAACCGTACTACATATGGATCAAATCTGCCGTGTCGCGAACTCTCGCCCCAACCAAACTCGCTCCATACCGCCTGACGTTCGATAATTGCTTCGCATTGTGGTTAGTTTTCATATAGTAATCAACCCACCCAATCGCTTTATGGCGGGTTTTTCAGCTTTGCAGGCTCAGCGTCGACTGCGACGGTTGCGGTCATTACGAACACATGTCTACGCCCCTGGCAGCGTCTCCAACCCAGCAATTCAATTTAAGGCATATACTTTACCATTGGCGTGGCTGGCAGCCATGCGGGCCACGGTTGTAAACATCTTTGTATTCGTTTTGAACCAGTGAAAACATGGAACGGGAGAACGAGGCTCCGCCGAGCAAGTCTCTATAGCCCGTTCGACTTAAATGTACCTGCCGACTTCCATCAATTGCTCGATAAAGGCTCACGACCACGAGCTCACGTTCAAAATTACAGTGACGTCGAATTGTCGCGGCGAGACGCACTCGGCAGAGCCTCGTTCTCCGCTCTATAATGACGACCACCTTGAAAAGTTGTTAAGAGCGGTGGCCCCGGTCTTCAGAAAAGCAAAGCTATGACCAATCCCTACGACCCGCCACCTACCGAAATCACACAGCCCGTAATGGCCAGAGAACGAAGTTTTTTCACCGGCGGCTTTGGATTAGTCGCGGTTTTGGCATTGGCGATTGGTGGCGGTGTCGGAGCTCTAATAAGCTCCTCCTTTGCGGAAGGGCCATCTAGCGCACTTTTCGTTTGGGGTGCTCCTGCATTGGGCTGGTTTTTCGCATTGGCGATGTTGATAGGCCTGGTGCGAAACTCGCGGTTCTCAGTGGAGGGCGCAATCGTGTTGCTGGTTGTAATGGTCGTTCCCGCATACATTTTGTACCTACCTGTATGCACAGTCACTTCAATGCTCACACAATCTTACATCCCTAGTGGTAACTACGGCCCGGCGCCTCAGGGTGTGGTGTTCGGTTCCGCATTTGCCTTTCTAGTCATTCTTTTATCGATGGCCGCAATCCTGAGAGTTTGCTGCAGAGTGCCCAACGCCACTGTAACTCCAGTACCCGGCAAAGCCGACGATCAACCGCCTGAAAACGAGTTTTCCTGATGTACGGTTCTCGCACGGCCTACTTCGCATGCATGGTACTGGCAACGATTGTCGCTGGCTGGTGGATTCGACGGTGGCAGGCTCGACTGCCAATCGAAGGAATGCAAAAACTTGGCATTGCTGTCGGTGGATTGATCGGTGCAACGTTTGCCGCCAAGCTGCCGTTTATCCTTGGAGCGGATCCGAGTGCTGGAGTCATTGCAGCTTGGTTAAGCGACGGCAAGACCATTCTTTGGGGACTAACCGGCGGTTACATCGGCGTCGAAGTTGCCAAGTGGGCGTTGCATATCCAAGTGGCCACGGGAGATACTTTTGTAATCCCAATAGCGGTCGCGGTGGCTATTGGGCGATTGGGGTGTTTTCTTTATGGCTGCTGTTACGGCGTCGAGACAAATCAAGCTTGGGGATTTCGGTTTTCGCATGCACCTGACGCCGGAGCACTGCTGCGTCACCCCGCTCAACTCTATGAAATGGTATTTCATCTTAGCTTTGCAGTTCTTGCAGCAGTTGCAATAACTGGCGCGAGGAACCAGACTCGCCTTCGAAGCTTGAGGGGCGATTGGATGCCGCTGTACTTAATTGTTTACTCGGTATTTCGATTCGTCAGCGAGTATAGGCGCCCTGAAAATCGCGATCCCATCGGGTTCACTTTTTATCAGTGGAGTTCAATAGCAATTGCGTTGGGGTTTGTGTCGTTATTGTTTCATCGAAAGTTTCGCCTTCGTAGAAAACCCGACTTACTCCCGTCTATTAATTCGTAATCACTATTTTACAGCGCGGTGAAGCATTTTGGACGAATGAATGTAGCTGGTTTCGTTAGAAACCGGTGCTTGTCAGTGACCTTTACTTCGCGTCCGGTTTCTGACGAAACCAGCTACCTGCTGAATTCAGTTTTCAGCCGAACGCGAGAGCACGAGCGCGCGCAAAAGACTACAACTTACGTTACAGTGTTGGTGACATTAAAAATCCTCTCCAAGAACAGCGACCAGTCCGACTGGTTGCTGTTTCGTTTATTGATTTAGGCGTAATATGGCACGAGTAATTCTGGCCTTGGACCAAGGCACAACCAGTTCGCGGGCAATCTTGTTTGATCAATCGGGCGGTGTGGTCGGCGTTTCCCAGCGCGAGTTCAAACAGTTTTATCCGCAAGGCGGCTGGGTGGAACATGATGCCTCAGAGATCTGGAATTGCCAATTGGAGGTTGCACGAGAGGTCCTTTCGAAATGCAGTGTTTCTGCCAGCGAAGTGGCGGCAATCGGAATAACAAACCAGCGTGAAACAACGTTGGTCTGGGATCGAAAAACCGGAAAACCCATCCATCACGCGATCGTGTGGCAAGATCGACGGACGGCTGGCTACTGCGATCAGTTGCGTGCCGATGGTCATGCGGAACGGATTTCTCGTCGAACGGGACTGGTGGTTGACGCATACTTTTCCGGAACGAAATTGCGCTGGCTGCTAGATAATGTGGCCGGAGCTCGAGAACGAGCCGATCGCGGTGAGTTGGCGTTTGGAACGATCGACAGCTGGCTGTTATGGAATCTAACCGGCGGAGAATTGCATGTAACGGACATCACCAACGCTTCTCGTACTATGTTGATGGACTTGGAAACGGGCCAATGGGATGACGAGTTACTTCAACTTCTGAATGTTCCAAAGTCTGTCTTGCCGGAGATTCGTAGTACAAGCGAAGTGTATGGCAAATCGAAAGCGGATTTGCTAGGTGCGGCGATTCCCTTAGGTGGTGCGGCTGGTGATCAACAGTCAGCTTTGTTCGGCCAAAATTGCACGCGACACGGCATGGCGAAGAACACTTACGGAACCGGTTGTTTCATGCTGATGAACATCGGTGATCGTCCCCAAGCATCAAAACTGAATCTGTTAACCAGCGTGGCTTGGCGCACCCCAGCCGGAATCAACTACGCGCTCGAAGGAAGCGTGTTCATCGCCGGTGCAGCGGTTCAATGGCTGCGCGATGGACTCGGGATCATCAAATCGTCGTCAGAAGTCGAGTCGTTGGCGGCGCAAGTAACTGACAGCGACGGTGTCTACATGGTGCCTGCTTTTGCTGGTCTGGGCGCACCGCATTGGGATGCTTATGCGCGCGGAACAATCGTTGGATTAACGCGTGGTACGACTTCAGCCCATCTCGCCCGAGCGGCGCTCGAAGGTATCGCGTTCCAAGTCGCTGATGTCTTGACTGCGATGGAGAGCGATTCGGGCATTGCCATTCAAGAGCTGCGAGTTGATGGTGGTGCGTGCGCGAACAACCTGCTGATGCAATTTCAAGCCGACATTATGCAGTCTCCGGTGGTTCGACCGCAGGTGATTGAAACAACTGCCCTCGGAGCAGCCTTTTTTGCTGGTCTTGCAGTTGGTTTTTGGAACAGCGTCGATGACATTCATTCCATTTGGCAATCCGAGCGAGTCTTTGAACCCAAGATGAAGCCGGACGAAGCTGCAACGCGAAGAGCCCGATGGGCTGAAGCATTAGAACGTTCGCGCTCATGGGAAAAACCCGTGGCGTAAGCTTCCAGCTTGCGATGATTGCATTGTGTTAAATGCAAAACAATCTGTTAGCGGACGCAGGTAAGTTCCTCAGATGGCAAAGCCCAGCTCTCAGACGCTGCCAGCGTCTGCGCAAGGATTGGAAGTTTTCGCGGACGCTGGCAGCGTCCGCCACGTGCGGTTAAATTAACCAAACGGCATGCAGGATGCGTTACCCCACTTAGGATACTACCAGTGTCATTTAACCGAACCGCTGCCTTAAAGCGTCTTGACCAGAAGGAAGGCGTGCTGGATATCGTAGTCATCGGAGGCGGTGCGACGGGAGCGAGCGTTGTACTGGATGCAGCAGCTCGAGGCCTAAAAGTCGCTCTGTTGGAGCAGCATGATTTTGGCAAAGGCACTTCGAGCCGATCAACAAAACTGATACACGGCGGCGTGCGTTACTTGGCTCAGGGAAATATGACTCTCGTGCGCGATGCGTTGCACGAGCGAACGCGACTGCGGAATAACGCACCGCACGTAGTGCATGAGATGTCGTTCATCGTGCCGTGCAGCACAAAATTGCAACAGTGGTGGTTTAGTTTCGGTTTCAAGGTCTATGATTGGTTATCGGGCAATAGCGGATTTCGCAAATCGCGTTCGATTTCAAAAGCAAAGTGTCTTGAACTTGTGCCCACTCTGCAATCTTCGCAGGCGGTCGGCGGAGTGCTCTACTCCGATGGGCAATTCGATGATGCCCGGCTTTTGCTGAACATGTTGCAGACGGCGGCAGAGCGCGGCGCGATCATTGCGAACTACGCTCGCGTAGAAAAGCTGATCAAAAATGACTCTGGGAAAATTAGCGAAGTGGTATTCCGTGATCTGGAGTCGGGCACACAACATACAATTCGAACACGATGTGTTGTCAACGCGACTGGACCGTTTTGCGATTCACTCAGAACGCTTGACAATTCCCGAAGTGAATCGATGGTCTCGGCCAGTCAAGGCGTGCATGTTGTACTCGATCGATCGTTCTTGCCGTGCAAAACGGCAGTGATCGTGCCAAAAACAAGTGACGGTCGTGTGATTTTTATGATCCCATGGCTTGGGCATGTGCTGGTAGGTACTACCGATACGCCCATCGAGACCGCAGAGTTAGAGCCCCGCGCTACGCAGCAAGAAATCGAGTTCTTGCTTTCAACAGCTGGGCAATATTTAACGAAGCAACCGACGAGATCCGATATCTTGAGTGTGTTCACTGGGATTCGACCCCTAGTTCGTAAAGGCAAAGGAACGAGCACTTCGAAATTGTCGCGCGATCATGTGATCGTTGTGTCCGAATCTGGAATGGTAACTATTACCGGTGGAAAGTGGACAACGGCGCGACGCATGGGGGAAGATTGCGTGAATCGAGCGATCAGGGCGACTGGCCTAACTTTTTCGCAATGCGCCACGGTCGACTTGCCGCTGCATGGCGCGAGCAGCCACACCGACAGTCTCTACGGAACGGATGCGGCGAAGATCGAGCAATTAGCGATTGAAAGCTCCGAGTTATCAAAACCGCTTGTTGCGGGTTACTTGCTCCGCGGTGCTGAAGTAGTATGGGCAGTTCGCCATGAGATGGCACGCAACGTCGAGGACATCCTGGCACGGCGCAGTCGACTCTTGTTCCTCAACGTCGCAGCAGCTGAGACGGCTGCTCCTGAAGTTGCCCGGTTGATGGCGCGCGAACTTGGCCACGATAACAACTGGGAAATCGAGCAAGTGAGCGCGTTCAAGCGATTGGCAGGTTACTTTCGATGTTGATTGTTTCTAGTTTTGGTAAAAAGGCGGGATTTTGATGCATGCTTACATGGCCGAGTTTATTGGAACGACGATATTAATTCTGTTAGGTAATGGCGTGGTCGCCAACGTAGTCTTGAGTCGAACCAAGGGGAATGGAAGCGGTTTGATTGTGATCGCAGCCGGGTGGGGAATCGCGGTATTTGTAGGAGCATTTTGCAGCGAAAAATTTAGTGGGGCTCATTTAAACCCTGCGGTCAGTGTTGCGATGTTGATCGCCGACAAGTTGTCCGTGGTCGACACTCTTGTCTACGTCGCCATGCAGATGGCGGGCGCGATGCTCGGCAGCCTGTTGGTATACGTCTTTTATCGCGAGCATTTTAAAGTGACCGATGACGCGGATGCGAAGTTAGCCTGCTTCTGCACCTCGCCGGCGATTCGAAACTTTGGCCAAGCTTTTGTTTGTGAAGCGATCGGTACCTACGTTTTGATCCTTCCCATTTTCTTGATGGTCGCGCCCAGCCTAGACTTTCCCGGCATGCAATTGCCAAATGTTGAAATGACTAACGAAGCATCAACAAAGCTCGGATTCGGTACGTTAGGGCTTTTACCGGTCGGCTTGCTCGTGTTCGGCATTGGACTATCACTTGGCGGAACTACTGGTTATGCGATCAATCCAGCCCGTGACCTGGGGCCTCGACTCGTGCACGCGCTGCTTCCCATTTCAGGTAAACGTGACAGCGACTGGGACTATGCGTCGATTCCCGTCTTCGGGCCGCTAGTCGGTGCAGCCCTGGCCGCATTTACTTTCCGATTACTTGTCGGTTAGGGGCCACGACAGCGCTTTGCATTTGTTGTCTTAGTTGATTTCTAGTCGCGTCCGAGCAATTACGATCAAATTTACCCCAACGGGCAACGCTGTGAGGCATTTTGGACGAGGAAATGTAGCTGGTTTCGTTAGAAACCGGTGCCTGCCAGAGACCACATCTGTGCAACAGGTTTCTAACGAAACCAGCTACCGAAAATCGATTCTGTCAATACCGCCGAATTAGCGAGGTTGACGCGGCGGTGAGTACGGATTGGTGGGGTCGAGCAAAAATGCCTGATCACCATTTTCCATGCCAGGGGTTCCACTCGCGAGCGGAGCCGTAGTCGTTGGAAACGGGCCTGGACGCCGGGCCACATATACGGCCAACACAAGAAAGCACAACGCAACTGCGTGAGCGACTAGTCGAAGCAAAGATACAAACGCCTGTGCAAGCATGACTTCTGAGATGCCTCCAGCGGTTAGAACAACTTGCAGAGCAGGTTGGAGCACCGAGCCGAATAATTCTAACGACGCCATGATTCCAAGATAGAGCGACGGGCGTGGGTAGCGTCTCCAGAAACAAATTGCGACGACCAGTAGTGACAAATACGCAACGACGTTCAACAGATTTATGAACGCAAACAAATATGCAATTGATGAAGCAGCCACTGTTTACTTTCTCCGGCTTTCCACTTGAGCCTTTAAAAAACGCTCCAGTTGACGACGCATGTGTGGGTCGCGAGGATCCAACTGGATACAACGATGCATACTGTCGATTGCCGCAGAATATTGATTCAAACGAAATTGAACTTCTGCAAGCGTGTCCAGCAACACCGCTGAGTGAGGAGACAATTCAACGGCAGTTTGGGAGTGTTCTAATGCTTCTTCAAGTTTCAAGTTGCAACGCGCATACATCCAGGCCAAGTTATTGTGGGTTGTTGCGTCCTGGGGCCATCGTTCCAGATGCTCCAACAATCGCTTTTCAAATCGAGTGAATAACTCATCCGCGACTTTCTGATTACCGGTCGCAACCAGTTCAAGATATGTATCCTCAACTAAATCAATTCCCTGCGGTTGCAAATTTTCAGCCACTTGAGCATGGCGTTCGAAAGTAACCATGTCGTTATTCCGAGCCGCGAGGGTGGCGCGTCGAGTCCGCTCTCTTGCGCCGATCATAATGCAAGTACTTGGTTGAAAGCGGCTCGGTTTCAGATTGCTGACTCCCCAAGCCAATATCGACCGATACAAGTCCGCTGACAGCTCTACATCTTGCGATTCAACCGTGACGTGGGCATCTTTTAATTCGTCAACGATCTGACAAAACTCGTAAGTTATTTCGAAGAAATTTCGCTGTCGTAGGGCGATGGCGTCAGGCATATCGCATGCGGCCAACTGAAAAGTAGGTTCGATATATTCTTTCGCCAAGTCGAACTGGCCGGCTTCGTTCAATCGCTGAGCAACGCTGAACCACGATCGGGTTCCGAATACCATGAGCGGTCGAAGCCATCGCGATTTCTGCAAGGCTTGTGCCTCGGTGACCCGTCCGAGCATCAGTAGCGAGTCTGCCTCTTCGAGGATAGATTCTTGATGACTGCTATCGGTTCGACGGATTGCCGAAAAATACTCCATCGCATTCTTCAAACTCCCTCGTTCCTTGTAAGCCTTGCCCGCATAGGCCCACGATTCAATGCCGCCTTGTCCTGTTTCGCGAGCCAATTCAAGCGCCAAGTCCGATTGTCCTACACCATCAGCCAGTTTGGCCAGTTCCGTTAGCTGATATCCAGAAAGCGAATCGCTTTGCGCCATCTTGTTACGAGCACGCTGCAACCAAGCACTTATGAGTTTGCCGTAGTGTGGTCCGAAATACTCGCGGTTGTACGAATAAAGTTGCTCAAACGCCATCCATTTATTGTCAGGTCCGTCCCCATCCTTCAGTTCAGGGGCGGTCTGGTAGAGCATATCAGCTGACATAGCACATTCGGGATAAAGCAAGGACAAAACTCGATCATGAGCCGACTCGTCCATCTTAGAATAGTTCTCAGCAAACATCTTTAGGAATCGATATCGACCTTCACCGCGACTCATTTCGGACGCGAGCAGTGCCCAGTAGTCGTTACCGCGCTGGCGAGCCACCCGACAAACGTTCACCAGCACCTTGTACATCTCATCGGCTTCTGCAAATCTCCCCAGAATTTGCATCGTACTAGCCAGTCGCATCGTGCTGTGAAACAAATTCACATTTTGCGATTCCGCGTAGAGTTCATCACGTCGCTTCTCAAGCCAATCGTCGAAGTTGCTAAAATCCGGTAGCAGTCCAACTGAACTGAATGCGGCCTCCTGTTCGCCACGGCCCAAGCAAAACGAGGAACTGTTTTCAGCAGCAGTCTCTAACAAAAAGTCTTGCACAATTTGGGCGCGGCCACTTAGCAACATTCCGCTCAACAAACGTTCAAGGTTTACCGGATCCACTTGCAAAGGCTTGAGCGCTTCTAATACTCGACGATCCGTTTTTATGTACTTCGCATACAGGGGAACTTCGACAGTTTCATCGTCTTCTTTCAGCGGTGCCTGAGTCAGCGTAGCGGAATCATCAGGCATTGGAATCAGCTTTTCCCAAATCGCTTCGCTTTCAGACAATTTCTCCGCGAACTCGAGCATCACCGCACGGGCCGCTTCTTGCCCCGCAGTCTTCCTTTGACCCACCAAACCCCCGATCAAGTTTGAATCGGAAAATGCTCGCCATTGAAAACTTCGAACCGCCATGTCCGCCCGCAATTCAATAGGAGAGGCAGTCGCCTGCACTTCAACATGTCTGCCATTTATAAAATGGTTCCAGGCCTGCACGCTTGGATCCGCTTCGTCGATTTCTGGCGGCTCCAACCCCTGCTTCTTGGCGATCCATAACGCCTGCTGATAAGGGATCATTTTTCGAATGACCGGCCAAGCTAAAGTGACGTCGTCTTGCTCCAACGCTTCGTCAACCAGAAGATTCATGCGGGCGTAAGCTTGCTCGGATGAACGCAAGGTCTCCAACAACTCCTCATTCATGTCAAGCAACTGAACGGCTACATTCCAATAGCCCTTCTCGCACAATTTCACTAGGGCTGCCTCAGGTGATGAACTGAGTTCGCTCAGCAAGTCAGCAGCTTCATTTGGGTCATCCACGGTCACATTCAAGCGAATCAGGATTTCAAGCGTACTGGCTGTTTCAGCTTGCTGCTTGTTCGTCGACCCCATCGCAGATTGAATTGCTGGCAAAGTCGGCTTTCCCGCACGCCACAACTGCACAAACGACTCACGACGTGCTTGAAAAACTATTCGAACCCAGATTTGCGACCCAACCAGCGACCTGCTCTGGTGAAGGTACGGGTGAAGACGCGGTCGTTATCGGTCCAGAATCAGGCTGAGCGACCGAACTTTGCTGGGCCAGCTTCGTATCAACAGCTAGCGAGATTGACAGTCCGCTAACGGAAAGCAAAATCGATAGGCAATATTTCAAGTATTCCATCTGCTACACCAGGATTGCAATTAACCTTGTCGAATGACCTTCACTTCAAGCACTTACCGTCGCTTATCATAGCAGTTTCTCCTCGGGTGCGAGTGCCCCAAAAGCCGTGCTCATGTTGTGACGTCGCGTCCGCCATCGTTCGAACTCTTTCTTGATCGGCGACATTATGAAGTGTTTAATCTTGAAATCACTTGCTGGCTGCCTTGCCGTTGCCACGGTGTGGCTGCTTCATTGCCAAGCGCCAATGCCCAGCTTCGCGCAAGACGAAGTCAAGCAAAAAAATTGGCCACTTTGGCGCGGACCACTTCAAACCGGCGAAGCGCCACAAGCGACACCACCCGTCGAATGGAGCGATACGGAACACGTGGCATGGAAAACAAAGATACTAGGCCGCGGACATAGCACTCCCATCATTTGGGGCGATCATGTGTTTCTTACAACAGCCATCCCCATCGGCGATAAACTTCCTCCGAAGCTCAGCGGTCGCCCTGGCGAACATGATAACTTGCCCGTCGATAGCCGTTTTCAGTTCACAGTACTCGACATCGACCGCAACACTGGCAAGATCGTGTGGCAAAAAGTGGTGCACGAAGCTTTGCCTATCGAAGCTGGTCATCA
>JANNNN010000834.1:0-16098 GCA_031398555.1 Planctomycetia bacterium
TTAATGGACCGTTGTTCATCTTTCTCTCCATCTGGACATTGGCGATCGGGCGCCCGTGGGCACCTCGCTCGCAAATCGTGTGTCCGCGCGGGAGGGAAAATGCGCGTCCTGACACTCTCTTGATGGGTCGGGGCAAGATCTTGAAGCCCGCGATCCCTGCCGCCCTGCAACCGGCTGAAGCCGAGCAAGTTTTACTGTGCGATATGATCGGTCGGGCAATCGTTTTGGTGCGTGAAGATCAGCTTTCGCAGGCGATCGGCAAGTATGGCCAGAACGTACGGTTGGCTAGCAAGTTGGTTGGCTGGGATATCGAAATCATGACTGCGGGAGAGCTGGAAGAGCAGATCGACCGAGCGGTCTCTGCCTTCATGGAAATCGACGGGATGACAGAAGATTTGGCACAAAGGCTGGTAGAGCAGGGATATTTATCTTACGATGACTTGTCGGTGATCGAGCCGGATGCATTGATGGAAATGGGCGGCATGACCGCTGAGCAAGTCGATGTGATCGTCGAGCAAGCCGAAGAGAAAGCCGAAGTAGCTGAGAAGGTAGAAGAGGCCGCTAAGCGCCAGAAGAAAGAAATGGCCGCTGCTGGTCATTCCGCTCAACGTGTTGTTGAATCACCCTTAGAAGCCGAACCTGAACCTGAGGTAGAACCAGAGCCTGAGACTGAAGTAGAACCGATTGCTGAAGATGTAGAAGAACAAACGCCGATTGCGGCCGAAGTATCAGAGGAAAATATGGAAAAGAATAATGACACCGATCAGAAGTAACTCTCTGGCCGGAAGTGACCTGATTTATTCAGGCCGACGATTCGTAGCGTTATCCGAAAGGATTCGCACGATGTAACTGACACCCCGCTTGCCTGAGTGGTTGTGTCACAATGTGGCGCCCCTGCGGAACTACATAATGAAGACCACTCCCATCCCATACTTGTATGTTGTTTGGCACATGATGCGACGTGCTGCAATGACAAGTAGAATTTCCTAGGAACTTGTTCACGTGCCGAAAAGAATCTACGCACTCGCCAAAGAGTTGCAGATTGACAGTAAAGAGCTAGTTGACATTTGTACGCGGATTGGAATCCTGAACAAAGGGTCTGCGCTGGCGAGCCTGGAAGATGACGAAGTGGCTCGTATCTCGAAATATTTAAGCGGCGGTCCGGCAGCGGCACCGGAAAAACCGGCGGCACCGGTTGGACCCATTCGTGGTCCCATCGTAGAGCGTTCTGCACCAGCTGAGATTGTTATTCCGGCACCGGCTCAAACCACGGCTCCGACCCAACCTGCGCCTACTCCGGCACCTGCCCCTTTGGCAGCTATTACTCCGGCACCTGTACATTCTCCGACTCAAGCACCGGTAGTAGCCCAGGAGCCCAAGGTTACACTGCCTGCGCCAGTCGTTACGGAGCCGCTCGCGCCAGTTCGCACTCCGGTTACTGTCGCCCGCGCCAGTGCATCCTCACGAAGTGACGAACCGCAACGTCCATCGCGTGACGATGTCGCATCGCAGTCGACCAGTGGAATGCGAGTTCGCAGTCTCGATGCACGCCGTACGAACTCGAGCACTGCACCTAAAGCAGATGGTGCGGCTGGTGAAAAGCGTCCACAGCAACGTCGCGAGCCGGTCATCAATCTTGCTAAACTTCCCAAGGGAAGTCAGCCGACTATAGCGCCGCCAAAAACCAATGAGCCCGCGCCACAGCGGCCTGAGATTCGACTTACCAAAGAAGCCATTAGCGGCCACAAGCAAGGGATGAAGGCGCCTCTTGAAGCTCTTCAGCAGCAACAAGAGAAAGAAAAAGAAGCCACAGCCGCCAAAGCCAAAGGTCGGCCTGGAACTGCGGCTCCTGCCGCACCAGCTCAAGGTGGCTTGAGCCAATTCAAGGCAGCCGCTGACAAAGCCAAGGGCAAGCATCGCGGTACCGACGAAGACGAAGACGCGTTGGCTCGCAAGAAAGGCGTTGGCATCGCGGCAGCTCGCGATGAACGCAAGCGTCGCGGCAATCGGCGCGCGGTCGAGACGGGCGATGATGACGGTCGACGTCGTCGCGACTATAAAACGCTGATACATCGTGGCACCAATACCGCTGCACCCCGAAAAGAAAAAGCTGTTTTAGAGTTGCCATGTACGGTCCGCAGCTTCTTGGAAGCGTCGGGTTTACCAGCTGGCAAAGTGCTCGGTACGCTGATGCAAATGGGCAAAGGTTTGACGATCAACGCCAGCCTGGACACCGAATCCGCTGAGGCGCTCGCGCTCGAACTGGGCGTGGAAATTGAATTCCGCCAACCTGCGTCGCTCGAATCCGAGCTTATCGATGGCATGGAAAACGAAGTTGATTCGGACGAGTCGCTTGAATTCCGTCCACCGATCGTTACCTTCTTGGGCCACGTCGACCACGGCAAGACTTCTTTGCTGGACTACTTGATCGGCACACGTATTGTCACTGGTGAAGCGGGTGGTATCACCCAGCACATCCGCGCGTACCAAGTCGAGAAAGACGGTAAAAAGATCTCGTTCGTCGATACACCTGGCCACGAAGCATTTACCGAAATGCGAGCTCGTGGTGCCAACGTGACCGACATCGCGATTCTGGTTATCGCGGCCGAAGACGGCATCATGCCTCAGACCGAAGAAGCGATCAGCCACGCGAAAGCGGCTGGTGTGCCGATTGTGGTCGCGCTGAACAAAATCGATTTGCCAGGCGCCGATGTCAACCGCGTGTTGACTCAGATGACTGAGCATGGCCTGACACCTAGCGAATGGGGTGGTGATGTTGAAGTGGTCCGAACTAGCGCCATCACTGGCCAAGGTATGGACGAACTGCTCGAAACATTGCTCACCGTCGCTGAATTGAACGATTACAAAGCCAACCCGAATCGTCCGGCGATCGGTGTTTGTTTGGAAGCCGGTCAAGCTGCTGACAAGGGCGTTATTGCCAAAGTCATGGTTCAGAACGGAACGTTGAGGGTCGGCGACATTGTCTTGTGTGGAACAAGCTATGGTCGCGTGAAGGCTCTTTACGATACGCTACAAACGACCAAGCTCATGCAATCGGCTGGACCATCGGTTCCTGTGAACATCACTGGTTTGGACTTCGCGCCAGCCGCTGGTGATCGATTCTACGTCCTCTCCGATATCATCGAAGCTCGTGCTTTGGCGGAATCGCGTTCGGACATTTCGCGTGCTCAGTCCTTGTCCGGCAGTTCGCCAAAGGTCTCCTTCGAAACTTTCCAAGACTTGCTGCAATCCGGCAAGCTCGGCAAGTCGGATGATGTCGCCGAACTGAATATCATCATTCGTGCCGACGCCCGCGGTTCGCTTGAAGCGATCGAAAAAGAACTTGGCAAGCTTCAGCATCCAGAAGTTAAGATCAACATCCTGCAAAAGAGCGTCGGTGGCATCACGCTAGCTGACGTAACTTTGGCACACGCGTCTAACGCAGTGGTTGTCGGTTTTAACGTTATTCCTGACGAAGCAGCGCGTAGCTTGGCTGATGCAAGGCACGTCGAAATTCGACGTTACGACATCATTTACAAGTTGGCCGAGGATATCAAAGCGATCGTCGAAGGCCGCTTGCGTCCAGAAGAACGCATTATGGAACTCGGTCGGGCTGTGGTTAAGACCGTCTTCACGATTACGCGAGTTGGAACGGTGGCTGGTTGCTATGTGCTCACAGGTACGATCGAACGTGGATGCCGAATCCGCGTCAATCGCGACAACCGTACGATTGGTGACTATGCTCTCGATTCGCTGAAGCGGCATAAAGATGACGCCAAGGAAGTTCCTCGTGGCATGGAGTGCGGAATCCGTCTGTCTGGCTTCAATGATTTGAAACAAGACGACGTACTTGAGGCGTACAAGGTCGAAGAATTTGCGAGAACGCTCAGTTAATTGTTCCGAGCCATCCGACTGGCTAAATGTGGCCAGTCGGTCTCGCTGTTTCTTCGATTCCATGACTTAAGGTGTGAGAAAAATGACAAGCCGCAGACTACTTAAAGCCGCTGAGGCCGTACGAGAAGTAGTGAGTATGGCAATTCTCACTGAACTCCGCGATCCTCGCGTGCAGAACGTTACCGTAACAGGTGTCGAAGTTGCCCCTGACATGCGTTCTGCCAAAGTATTAATAAGCGTGATGGCAGAAGAGGGCAAGCAGCACTTGTGCCTAAAAGGACTTCAGAATTCATCCGGTTTTTTGCAGTCTCAGTTAGCCAAAAAAATCGATACTCGATACGTGCCAAGACTGACTTTTGAACTCGACACTGGGGTCAAAAAGAGTCTCGAAGTTGCAAAAATTCTCTATGAATTGGAAATGGAACGCAAACGGATGGCCGTAGCTTCGGAAGTTACAGATGCTCCGCCAGACCCACCCACCGCAACCGCTGAGTGAATTCCCGCCAAACGTTTCGAACCCACCTTCTCTCCCGTTTCTTTTCAGCAGTAGATACTTTCAACATGACCAACAAAAATCGCGGAGACCGCATCCAACTGCTGCACAAAGTCGTCAAGAAGTACTACAAGCCGGTCGCTATCCCCGAGGGTCGCGCGGTGCTTGAACACTTGATCTATGCGTGCTGCCTCGAGGATGCTCGCTATGAATCTGCTGACGAGGCATTTCATCGACTGCAAGAATCGTACTTTGACTGGAATGAAGTACGCGTAACTACCGTGACCGAGCTCGCCGAAGTCCTCCACAATTTGCCAGATCCTTCCGCCGCCGCCGTTCGCGTCAAAAAGAACTTGCAGTCAATCTTTGAAACTCGATACAGTTTCGAAATTGAAGATATGGTCAAAATGAACCAAGGCAAGGCCATTCAAGAGCTCGAGAAACTTGGCGGGATTAGCAAGTTTGTTTTGGCCTATACGACTCAGAATTCGTTAGGTGGTCATTCGATTCCGGTCAGCGACTCGATCATGAAAATCTTGATCGCCACTGAGATAGTTTCCGAAGCCGAAGCCGCTAAAGGTCAAGCTCCTGGACTGGAGCGGACAATCGCCAAGTCGAAAGGGCTTGAGTTTTCGTCATGCTTGCACCAGTTTGCGGTCGATTGTTTGTTGCAGCCTACTAGCAAGCAGATCAAAGCGATGTTGAAAGAAGCTGGCGCGGTGGAACCGCCACCGAAGAAAGAAGAGCCCAAGGCGACTCCTAAACCTGAAAAACCAGCGGCCACCAAAGTCATCGCCAAAAAGGTTGAGAAAGAACCGGAACCAGAGCCAGCGCCTAAAACAAAAACTAAAGCTGTATCACCTCCGCCGCTGAAGGTTCCGACGAAGTCCGCAGCGAAGCCGGCTGAAAAACCGGCCGAAAAGGCTGTCAGCAAGACCCCAACAAAATTGCCCACAAAGATTGTGGAGAAGGCGCCTAAGAAAGGTGCTGCCAAGCTGCCTCTTAAAAAGGCTCCTGCCAAAAAGTCGCCTCCCCTCGCTAAACAAGTTACCAAAAAGCCGACCGCATCAAAACCCGCGAAACGCAAACCAAAATAGACAACGTCGAACTCTCAATCCGATTCTTTTCAAGCAAGTGAATCATGGCCGGACATTCACATTCCGCTAACATCAAGCACAAGAAGGCGCTGGTTGACAGTAAACGGAGCAAGCTCTGGTCAAAGATGTCCAAAGCAATCATCGTTGCTGCCAAACTGGGTGGTGGCGATCCGGACGCTAATATTCGGCTGCGAGCCGCCATTGTGGACGCAAAAGCGGTCAGCGTCCCCAAAGATAACATCGAACGCGCTATCAAAAAGGGAATCGGTGAACTCGACGGTGGTGACGTCGAGGAAATTCTCTACGAAGGTTATGGCCCAGCCGGCGTAGCGATCATGTGCGATATCATGACCGATAATCGCAATCGAACCGCACCTGAGATTCGAAAGATCTTTGATGTGCATGGAGGCAACTTGGGTGGAACCGGTTGCGTTTCCTATATGTTCGAACGCAAAGGAGTCATCATTATCGTTCCCACGGATGGCAACGAAGAGCATGTGATTGAACTTGCAATCGAACACGGAGCGCAAGATGCTGACATCGTTGAAGGCAAGATTGAGATCTACACATTGCCCGAGAATTTCACGGAGGTGACGACCGCTTTCGAAGGCGCAAGCATCACCATCGAGTTTAAGGAAATCACTCGGGTCGCCCAAAATACGGTTGATGTCGATGCTGAAATAGCCAAGAAAGTGCTCAGGCTACTCGAGGTTCTCGAAGACCACGACGACGTCCAAACGGTTTCAACCAATCTGAATTTCAACAATGCAATAATTGCCGAACTTGCTGGCCAGTAATTTTGCTTGGCTGTAGCTTGGGACCAACTGTCCCGAACATCGGGTTGTCGATCAGGTTGTTGCTCGGGACAAATGGTCTCAAGCTACGAGCTACTCTTGACTTCACCATCGGGTCAGGCTAACCTCATACACATCCTAACTGGGAAAAATATGCAACACCTACTTTTAAACCTTGAGCTTCTTCAGCTCGCCCTCGCTTACAGCGAGCGGTTGGGGTAGGTCGGTGCATAATTAATTAAATTGCTTGCCAACCCCGATGCTCGATGAGCCTCGGGGTTTTTTCGTATCTCGCAGGCTAGAGAAATTGGATGTTCGCAAGCTGGAAGCTTACGCCACTTGCAAAAAGGAAAGATGATGTCAGATCCACAAAACGTCCGCAGAATCCGCATTTTTGATACAACCTTGCGCGACGGTGAGCAATCGCCGGGCGCGAGCATGAATCTAGCTGAGAAGCTCGAAGTGGCTCAAGCTCTGACCGACTTGGGTGTCGATATCATCGAAGCCGGTTTTCCGATCGCCTCTCCAGGTGACTTCGAAGCGGTTCGAGAGATCGCAAACGTTGTTCGCGGCGCCACCGTCTGCGGATTGGCTCGTTGTAATGACAGCGACATTTCTCGCGCCTACGAAGCCCTGAAGAAAGCTCAGCAGCCGCGAATCCACGTGTTTCTTGCGACCAGCGCTATTCATCGCGAATTTAAGCTGCGAATGAATCAAGATGAAATTATCGCTCGAGCCGTCGCAGGGGTAAAGTTGGCGGCGAGTTTTTGCGATGACGTTGAGTTCTCGCCCGAAGACGCGGCACGTACTGAGCATGATTTTCTATGTCGTGTGGTCGAAGCAGCCATTGATGCCGGGGCCACGACGATCAATATTCCTGACACCGTCGGATACACGACACCGCAAGAGATGTATGATCGAATTCAATTGTTGCTGAATCGAGTTCCAAACATCGACAAAGCGATTTTGAGTACGCATTGTCACGACGACTTAGGGTTGGCGCTGGCTAATTCATTGGCGGCAGTGGCGGCGGGCTGCGGACAAGTTGAATGCACAATCAATGGTATCGGTGAACGGGCGGGCAACTGTGCGCTCGAAGAAATTGTGATGGCGATGCGGACCCGCTCAGAACTTTTCAACTGCACGACCGGCATTAAGACGGAGCGTTTGGTTCCGACCAGTCGCTTGATCAGCAAGATCACTGGCTTGGAAGTACAACGCAATAAAGCCATCGTAGGTCGCAACGCGTTCGCGCACGAGTCGGGGATCCATCAAGACGGGATGCTTAAAGAGCGAAGCACCTATGAGATCATGCGGCCTGAAGATGTCGGTTTTGCCAAGACCGACTTAGTGCTTGGTAAACACAGTGGTCGCGCCGCGCTGGCTGATCGAGCTCGAGCACTGGGCTTCAACATCACTGCTGAGCAGTTGCAGCAAGTCTTTGATAAATTCAAAGTTTTAGCTGACAAGAAAAAGGAGATTTACGACGGCGATATCGTCGCTTTGATTCAACAAGAGATCTCGGGACAGATCGCAGAGGCCTGGACGCTAATTCGTTTCGAGGTGAGTAGCGGTACTGGTCATGCGCCGCGAGTCGCTTTGACATTGAAGCACGATGGCCAAGAATACTCGCAGGTAGTCGAGCAAGGCGACGGTCCGATCGATGCCGCCTTCTGGGCAGTCGAGAGTATTACCGGTTTGAAAGTGGTTTGTATCGATTATCGCGTTCGCAGCGCCAGCTTGGGCCGTGATGCACTTGGCGATGTGCAGCTTGAAATTGAATACAAGGGTCATACATTCAAAGGTGTTGGTGTATCGACGGACACTGTAGAAGCCACTCTGCTAGCGATGCTAAATGCTATTAATCGTATTGGCACCGCAGGCGACAATATTCCTCAGCGCGTGTCGCCTACCAACTAAGAACTGGTGGCAAATGGACTCCGTTTCGGCGGGTTTGCTATTTGACATTTCTATTTTATTGTTTTTTGACACCCGGCATGCGGGGTCCGCGTGGCGCGGAGAGAATTGCGTAGGGGAGATTCGGAGACAAAAGTTTCGCATTAAGGGGAATGGCCAGGCCATCGAAATGAACATACCGTCCTTTCGACTTCACTGGAGCTGCAGGTTTCCTTCGGTTGCGAGATGCCGTTCATCGCCCCGTTTATGTCACAAGTACATTAAAGTCTTATTTTTACGACAAGACAAGTTCGGCAGAGCCTCGTTCGCCCAATCGTGCAAACTGAGTTGGAAAGAGCCACCGGTGGTTTCACGTTGCCTTGGGGCTGCCCATAATGATTGCTGAACGTAGCCTAGGCTTCCAGCGCTAGAAGCCTAGGCTACGAGTAAGATCATCATCAGCAACGGAGAAAACTAATGCGTCGAATGAGTTGTTTTTTGAGCGTGATGTTTGGCGTCATGTTTGTTACGTTGACTTCGGCTCAGCAGCCAAAGGCTAAAGGCTTGGCTGCGCTGCGGACGGTGTCTGTCGGCCAGCGGGCAAACTTATTGAAGCAATTGCAGTCAGATCCTTCTGTAAAGCTGTTCGACGTAATCGAAGCCATGGCCGGGGCGGATCCTGTTCAAAAAAACCTGTTACTGGGAGCAGCCCAAACAGTATTCGCTCGCAATTCGCAAAACGGCGAAACTCAGTTGCAAGCCATCATCGACAACAAGCAACTCGACGCTGCCGCGCGCTACTGGGCATTCACGGAGTTGACTCGAGGCGATGCGAAGAAACGTGATGCATTGTTGCAATCGATGCTTGACGACCCGTCGCTTGAGTTGCGTTACGAAGCGGTCAAGCTGGCTCAGTCAGAAGTGAAGGGGCTGAAGGAAAGTGGCGCTGAACCAGCAAAGACGATTGCCTCTTACGCGAAGCTTCTAAAGTCTGCGCGATTGCCGGATCAAGTCCAGCAGATCGCAGATGCCATGAAGGAACTGGGTGAAACGGTCGATTTGCTCAACCACTTTGGATTCGTAAAAAACTGGCAAGTGATCGCTTCGTTTGACAACCGCGAAAAAGTCGGCTTCAACGTCGCGTATGCTCCGGAGCAAGCCTACCTTGAATCGCAATCGATCGCTTTAAAAGCCGAGTTCGATGGCAAGGACAAAAAAGCCAGTTGGCAACCTTATGAAACGAAGGCGGCAGACGGCGCCGTCGACTTGAATCCCGTTTACAGTAATGAAAAAGGGGCAGTTGCCTATGCCTATGCTGAATTCAAAGTCAGCCAGCCGTTGGAGTGTGAAGTCCGCTTAGGTTGCATCAATGCCAACAAGGTGTGGGTCAATGGCCAGCAAGTAATGAGCAACGATGTTTACCATGCAGGTACGCAAATAGATCAGTACACTGCACCTGTAAAACTTAAAGCGGGTAAGAACACGATCCTGGTCAAAGTTTGTCAGAACGAGCAGACGGAGCAATGGGCACAGGATTGGAAATTTCAACTCCGCTTTTCAGATGCTTCCGGCCTAGCGATTCCTGCAAACTAAAGTCGGAACAGCAAAATCGTTTAACCGATAGCCGGCGGAGACTGCTGACTTCATAGAATCGAGAACGCTATGCTGTCTCGTCAGTAGTCTCCGCTGCCTACCGCTTTAAACGACATCAGACACTGTAAAACTTATTTCTTTTGAAGACAATTCATCGATCACTAAAGGCTTAACATGTCTAACTTTATAACATTTTCGAAAATCACAAAACGATTTGCCCTGGCGGCGATTGCTGTCAGTTTATCCGCGGTGGCGACTCAAGCTGACTGGCCCGGTTTCCTGGGTCCAAAGGGAAACGGAGTCGCGATCGAAGCCAATGTTCCGCTCGAGTTCGTACCGGGTTCGGAAGGCAAAACAAAAAAGAACATCGCGGGGCGCACGCCGCTCGAAGGCCGTTCGGTCAGTGGCCCGATTGTTGTCGGTGACAAAGTCTTCACCACCAGCAGCTCGGGAATGGAGGGCCGTTGGTTGCATGTTGCGGCCGTTGACGCCGACAGTGGTAAGGTACTTTGGGAGCGAACCAGCAAAGCGACTGGGCGGCCGTATTGTCATCCCACGAGCGCCAATGCCGCGCCGACTCCCTGCTCCGATGGCCAACGCGTCTTTGCCTTTTTCAGTTCGAATGATCTGGTTTGTTATGACCTGAACGGCAATCTGCAGTGGTATCGGGGTTTGGCTTACGATCATCCGCAAGCGGGCAATGATGTCGGCATGAGTTCTTCGCCGCTGGTGGTTGATAACACCGTGATTGTTATGATCGATTGCCAAGCGGACTCGTTCGCTACGGGTATCAACACCGTCACGGGTGAAACGAAGTGGGAAATTCCGCGACCTAACAAAGCCAACTGGTCATCGCCAAGTTTGGTGGAAGCCGCGGATGGGACGCAAGCCGTCGTGTTCCATAGTCCGGACAACTTGTTGGGGATCGACCCAGCAACGGGTAAAGAGCTCTGGAAGCTCGACGTAAATTGTTCTTCAATCGCAACAGCAGTTTTTACTCGCGGCAAGCTGCACGTTCCGGCTGGCGGCACGAAGACGTACGAGTTTGCCACTGCGACTCAAACTCCCAAGTTGATCTGGGCAACGACTCGTATCAATCCAAATTCCAGTTCACTGTTGGTGACTGACATCGGCCTGCTCGGATTGAATCGCACTGTGTTAGTCTGCTGCGACGACAAAGGTGAGATGAAGTGGCAAGCCCGGTTGCCCGAAGCGGGACAGTTTTGGTCGACGCCAGTTGTGGCTGGTCAGCATCTGTATGCATTCGCGATGGATGGTAAAGTCTTTACCGTTCAGTTGAGCGATACCAGTGGCGAAGTGGTCGCAACCAGTCAACTCGGCGAAGAAGTGCTCGGTTCGCCCGCTGTTCACGACAACGCGATTTTCGTTCGGACCGTGGGTGCGCTCTTAAAATTGGCAAAAGATTAACCACGCGGCCCGAAATCCCATGTAGCTGGTTTCGTGAGAAACCGTTGGAACATACTAAAATTCTCAAACGTTCGGCCCCTTTCCTTCTTCTGTCACGTCTTAGTTAGAAGCAGAACTATCCGCCGTGCAAGACGGCGGTATTCAGTCAATTCGCGCGGCAACGTGCCATTGGCATTGAGAGGCGACGCAGCGGATTACAAAGGCGCTGGTAAATCTCGGCGATTGAAAGTCACGAAGGCAATCGTGTAAAACACTGATCCGAGCACCAGCAAAACGCCTGTGATGCCCAGCGGACCGAGTCCTAGCGGAAGGACGCTTGCTGAACTCAGTACGGCCCAACCCGAACCTGGCTCAACTCTTTGCAACTGCACAATAGCGTCCGGTTGGTAACAACTAAAGAAAGTCAACGCAGCGCAAAACCCAGTCGACTCGGACGATTTGCTTAGCAGGAATAGCAGAAGTTGAATGACGTACATACTGACAACGATGCCGATCGTTCGCCAGCGAAAACGATCAAAAGCACTGCACATGACACTGAATGAAAGTACGACGAATCCGAGGCCGAACAGATTCAAAATGGCAGGCAGGAATAGGTTTGTGTCGACGCGGTCGCGCAGTGGAACTAGCACGGTTTCTGCACTGCCGACCTGAACTGGAATTTTGAGTGGCACGAAGGGTATAGAAAATTCAATCTTGGGGGTGATCGTCTCTTTCACGGAGTTGGTTTGAATGCCTAGAAACAACCCAAGCCATACACTACTGCACAGTCCTAGCAGGCCCACGATGCAGACCACAGCATGGAGGCTCATTAAACGCACGCGGCCGATGGGCAGCGAAAGGAGCAACTCTAAAGTTCCGCGATTGATTTCACCGCTGACCACGTCGGATCCACGAGCGATCGACCAGACAAGCACACATAAAATCAACACAGGCTCGTCGAAGGTCATGGCCACACTGCCAGCGTAAGTCAGCAGCTGCGAAAGCGGAACCGGCGAAAACTTCTCGAAGGGTTTTAGTTGCTCTAGGAAGACTTCAAAGCGCTGCAATTCGAACTGACAAACGATCCAGACTCGGACCCAGCAAAATAGTACCAGCATGGCGGCGCAGGCGGACCAGAGCAACAGCGATTCATTGATGTATTTCCTTAGCAACAGGCGGATCATGTCGGCGATTCAATCATCAATGGTGTGGACGGCACTTGACTGGGTGCGTGGTAGCGTTCATAGAGAGCTCGCACGCCGGCATTATCAATCGTCATATCTTGAATTCCAGTTGCCGATAACCAGCTCAGCCATTGTGCGGGTGAGCCACTCAGGTGCAACTCGATCTGGATTCCATGAATACGCGAGAACTCAACGAAGCTCTGCAATTTCAATTTTGAAGGATCCATCGTTGTTGTTGGTGACGATCGCCCGCGAACGATATGGATTTGACGCAGCTTATGCAGATCGGCTGTACCTACAACGCGACCATGTTTGAGAATTGCAACTTCATCGCAAGTGCCTTCGATATCGCTAAAGATATGAGATGAAAGGAGGATAGTGCGTTCGCCATTATGAATCTCACCGATCAGCCGAACTACTTCGCTTCGGACAGTTGGATCTAAGTTCGCGGTGGGTTCGTCGAGAATAACAACCGGTGCGTCGGATCCAAGCACGATCGATATGGCTAGTTTTTGGCGCATACCTGTCGACATGAACATGACACGACGTGACAGATCTAATTCCAACCGCTTGGCGATTGCCAAGGAATTGGAAAGCGATCCGTGATGCTGAAGTCCACTGAATAGATCGACTACGTCGCGGCCTCGCATGGCGCGATAAAGTCGCGCTTCGCCGGGTAAGTACGAGACTTGCTTACGCACCTCGACGCTCTGCGTGGCACAGTCAAAACCCATCAACGTTGCGGTTCCACTGGTAGGTCTCAGGAATCCGAGCAGAGTCCGCAGCAAGGTTGTTTTGCCAGCGCCGTTAGGACCGAGCAGCCCGAACACTTTGCCTTTCTCGATGGTCAATTCACACTCGACGAGCGCGCCGACGGATCGATAAATTTTAGAAAGCTGGCGGGCTTCAATTGCCAATTCCGTCAAGTTACACCTTGTATTGCAGGGCGGCATCAAAAATGTCGCCAAGCGGCAACCAAAGCGCCTTAAGTAAAAAGGCATCTCTCTGATCAGTGTAGCTTCACGACAACCACTGCCCCATTGAACGACCAGCGTAAGTCTATCAGATTTGGGTCTTTGTCGAGCTTTACATGTCTAGGCTAAAGGAACTGCCCGGTGAGTAATCGTCGAGTTCGCTGAAATTAGAAATCGTTGGCGCGGGCAAGTGGGTGCGGAGTGGGATCGTCTGCGGGGCTGGAGTTTCATCCGTTGCGGGTTTTTCCAACACCAACTGCCAAGTGTCTGCTTCGTAGGCTAGCAGGTTCTTCAGATTGTCGAGTTTCTTGAAATCTCGAGAACTCTCGGCTTCCGAGAGCATTTTCAGCAAGAAGAGGTAAAAATCTGCAACTTGGATGCTAGCGGGGTTGGCACTGGTGACGCCGGCGAGCAGTTCCCCGAGAATTTCGCGTACGCGTAGCGACCATTGATCGCCCAACGCGTTTTCGCCATCGCGCCACAGTGATGCAACACCTTCACAAAGTTCTTTGGCGCGGGTGATGAGCATCCATCGCAATCGCACCGGCGATGCGGAAAGCACTTCTTGCTGTAGATACGGATTGATATCGCGATCTTCATCAAGCATGCTGGTATCCCTTCAAAAAGTAGTACTGCGAGCGCAGATTCCTATTATCGTTCGCGCATCGGGGCATTCGAAAGCACAAGTGTGTAAACTGGTTGTTGTTTACCGATGCAGTTCGCTTTGGAGGGGTTAGGCAAAGTAGTCTTTGCGGCGAAAGGCGTAGACAAAGCGATGCGGAATAGAATTCAATTGACTGCTTTTTAGATTGTTAATGCTTGCATGAAGCCAACTATTCAGAGTCCCCAGAACCAGCAAATCAAACAGGTCACAAAGCTGCGGGACGCGAGCACACGTCGCGAAACCGGCTACTTTATCATTGATGGCGCACCGGAAATTGAACGTGCGCTTGCCGACGAATTTCAAATTGATTGCTTATACTTTGCTGGCGAAGAAACGTCGAAATTTGGAAGTTTGATAGACCGATTAACGCCGGAGCAATTGCAACCTGTTTCGTCTGCCGTTATGCGCAAGTTGGCATACGGGGATCGGGAATCGGGTTTAGTGGCCGTTGCCAAGACACCGACGCTCGAAATCGAACGCTTGCAATTTTCGAATAAAAAGCCGCTTATTCTCGTGCTTGACCGGATCGAAAAGCCAGGCAACCTCGGAGCCTGCCTGCGCTCGGCGGCTGCGACTGGCGCGGACGCAGTGATTTTGACTAATCCTATTTGTGACGTTTTCAATCCGAACGCAATTCGCGCCAGTCGAGGGTGCTTGTTCAGTGTTCCGTTGGCGGTAGCAACGTGTGACGAGGTTTTGCAGTTGTGTGCTCGGTGCAAGATTCCTGTTTACACGGCCCGCGTTGACGGAGAGATCGATTTTTGGAAAGCCGATTTTCGCGGTGGTGCGGCAATCGTACTGGGCAATGAAGCGGCGGGGTTACCAGAGGGTTGGAATTCTTCTCGCTGCAAATCGATCGTGATCCCAATGTGTGACGATACAGACAGCCTAAACGTTTCCATCAGCGCAGCGGTAACTCTTTATGAAGCCATTAGGCAAAGACGAAGTCCGTGATAGCCTCGGCTTGTTTCATCGGGAGAACGAGGCGTTTGGTCGTGGTGCGTCCGGTTTCTTACGAAACCAGCTACGTGCTAGAAATAGGTTAGCCTGATTCAAAGTTTGACCACACGCTATATTGCGTGTAGATTTCAGGTACGGAGCGCCTTGATGAGTCTCACCTATTTCAAACGTTATCGAATGGAGTTGCGGCTGGACCGCGTTCCTCTGGACCATCTTGTTGTCCCGGAGGGGTTCGCGATGTTGCCGTGGTCGCCTTCGTTGATCAATCATCATGCGTCGGTGAAATTTGCAAGTTTTAATCGCGAGATTGATACGCACGTTTTTCCATGTTTGGGCGACCGAGATGGTTGCAAACATTTGATGCGTGAGATCGTGAACCGGGGGAATTTTGTTGCTGAGGCGACATGGTTGGCTGTACGACAAAACCAATTCAAAGACGAACTTCAAGCCTGCGGAACAGTGCAGGGCCTGTTGTCTTCACAGCGCGAGGGAGCGATTCAGAATTTGGGAGTTCACCCGGATTGTCGGAACATGGGAATCGGCAAGACACTTTTGTTGCACGCACTTCGCGGGTTTCGAGATGCGGGCTGTATGTTCGCAAACTTAGAAGTGACGGTTCAGAATACAGCCGCGATTCGGTTGTATGAGCGTTATGGATTTCAAAAAGTGGAAACACTTTTCAAAGTATCCGAGGTTCAGTACGCGTAACGACCGGCCGTTACTCTGAACCGGTATCTACATCTGGAGGTGGGTTGTCAGTAGGTTCTTCGATCTCGCGGATCAGTTCACTGATCTCACTTTGCAATACCAAGAAACTCTGCCAAGCTTTCGCGTCCAGGACGACTTTACGAGTGTCTTCTTGCTCCACTGCACTTTCGAGCAGAGCCCGCATGCCGCCATGCAAGTGATCGAGCAGTTCGCGAAGTTCAGCGGCTTGACCAGGTGAGAGACCCCGAGGGATAGCAATCTCGTTGTGTGAACTGTTGACCGAACGCGAAGCGACTAAGCCCGTACTGTACTCGATATCAAGCGATTCTAGGTCACCTTTATCTCCACGAAAGACGTCGCTGCGGACGCTGGTCGTTGGATTATCGCTGTACCATTCGGCAATCTGTTCTCGAGTACCGACCAACAGGACGCTG
>JANNNN010000856.1:0-3051 GCA_031398555.1 Planctomycetia bacterium
AATCCGCTGGGAAGCCTGACAGAGGCCGATTGGACTGGCATTCGCGAAAAAATTGATGCAAATGAACACAAAGCGGCAGCTGACGAGCTGGCAAAACTTGGCGACAAATACAAGGGACAATATCCGATTTGGTACTTAGCCGCGGCCGAATACGCTCGAGCCGGCGAAAAGGCGACGGCTATAAAATTGTTGGAAAAGTCGGTCGCGAGCGGGTGGACTGCAGGCGGTTATCTGAAAGCAGACAAACGATTCGAAGTATGTCGGGATGATTCTGATTTTCAGCTTTTGTTGCTTTCGCTCGATGATTCCCAGGTTAAGTACCAACCCTCCATCGGGTTCGAAGCCAAGCGTGCTTGGGGAACCAACGGCGTGCCGTCGGCCGATTTGCAGTTAGGTTCCCGATATCTGCTCAGCACGGTTTTAGGCGTAACTCGCGGCGCGGGCACTACACTTGGGCAGGCAATCGAAATTCTCGAACGTTCCGCGGCAGCCGATTTTACTCAGCCCGATGGTGGCTTCTATTTCTGCTTAACAAGCGATGTGCGCACGACGACTCGGAAGCCGGGATTTGCGGATGCCATTGAATCGCTGAAGTCACTAGGGTTTTCCGCTGAAATCGTGCGCGACGCACTTCCTACTGGGAAGAAGGACGTTCTTGGGGCGATGGTAGGCACGCCGAATTTCGATTGGAAGGCTGCTGGCAGCGAGTTGTTACCAGGCTCGATTGCCGAGAACTTGACGAGCGTGGGCGCGGTGATGGATTCACTGCGCGGGCAAACAAAATTGACGGAGTTCCTCAAAGCGGGAGCGGCGGGAAGTAGCGGGACTGTGACCGAACCTTATTCCATGCAAGCCAAGTTTCCAGATCCGCAACTGTATGTTCACTATGCCAGGGGCCTGTCGCTCGCGGAAGCTTTTTACGCTTCAGTAACGGGCCCTTATCAGTTGTTGATCATCGGCGATCCGCTGTGCCAGCCGTTTGCCGCTCCCCCGAAACCCGAACTGTCGAGTGGCCTTCGAAAGCTCGCCGAAAATGAGCCGTTGAGATTTCCCCTAAAGTACTCTTCGAAGCCCGTTCGTGCTGGAAAGCGTCCGCCGACAACTCCGCTTGCAGTCAGTGTTTTATTCGGTGACTCTACGATCCAAATCGGTGCCGTCCAGCCAAAAGTTGAGATCAAATTGGCCAATACACCGCCCGGTTTTCATGAGATTCGATTAGTAAGTATCGGCGATGACGCGCTGGGTCAACGCAGCGAAGTCGCTATGCCACTGTGGATTGGGGACGAAAATGCAGTTTCAATTGATGCTCCGAAAACCGCATCCTTCAAGGATCGGAAAGTCACGGTTAAAGCCAAGTCTAAAAACGCAAAATCGCTAACCGTTTGGCATGAAAGTGAACAGTTGGCTTTTGTTGCGAGCGATGAAGGAGAGTTTGCTATCGCATTAGAAGATTTGGGATTTGGGAAAGTGCGTCTGCATTCCCAAGCTGAGCTCGAAAATGGCAGTACGATAAAAAGTCTACCCGCTGAAATGGATGTCACCCAGTAGCAGTGTCGCACAATTGTCCCAATTGTAGCCGTGAAGCCTTTGTGTTTTGCACCCTTCAATTGAAGCGTAGTCGATCCTAAGCAGATGACAATACCGTCGTAGCGCACACCTTAATGCTCTCCCCTATGGGGCGCCTTAGATCCGACAGTGTCACCTCAAGCCCTTCCCCTTAGCGTTCCAAGATCATGTTGCGGCCTTTCAGGCCAAGGTGTTCAGTTGATATACTTTGTGCTCCACTTTATTCCAATGCGGCTTGGGGAGTCTTCGTTTGCTTCGGCACCGTTTGTTATCTGCGTTCATTATTATTAGCCTATCGCTGTGCTTTGTCGGGCTTGACGCTTGGTTGCCGCTGGGCGGAAGTGGATACTGGATGGCACCGCTGGGCGTCTATTTGATGTACGGGAGCGCCATGGAATGTACGACCTTGCTACGAAACAGTTCATATGGACCGATTGAGAAACCGGCCCTGATCGGTTGTGGTGGGATCATCGTGGCGGCGCTGGTGCCCGTCTATTGGCCCCTCTGCGGTTCAGCGTATCCGAGTAACTGCCTGCTGGGCAAACTTGGTTGGCCGATGGCAGCGGCGGTCTTCGCACTTGTCGGTTGCTTCACGTGGCAGTTGAAAAATTATCAGACCGGCAACCGAAGTTTTGAGCGAGCTATTTTGTCAGGTTGGGTGTCTGTCTACTTCGGACTGAGTTTTGCATTTTGGATCGCAATTCGGCTGGCGGGCACATCCGCTTGGGGTCTTTACCTGATGGTCGGGATCATTGTGATCACCAAATTTAGTGACTCCGGCGCTTATTTTACAGGAAGATTCTTGGGGCGAACCAAGTTGTGTCCAGCGGTCAGTCCGGGCAAGACCTACGAGGGGTTGATCGGTGGGATGGTGGTCGCCACAGTTGTCAGTTGGCTTTACTTTTCGGTCTTTGCGCCGATAGCATTCCAGGGAAGCGAGGGTTTGGAGATGCACTGGCTGGGAATCGTGGGCTTGGGAGTATTGCTAACACTAGCCGGTCTTTTCGGCGATTTACTCGAATCAATATTCAAGCGTGAAGTGCAAGCGAAGGATAGTGGCAAGTTATTACCTGGCTTGGGTGGGTTGTGGGACGTGACGGATTCTTTGCTTCCCGCTGGAGCGGTGGCATATTTGATTGTAGTCGCCGATTTGATTCATGGCCCGGGGCAGCCGTGAGTCAGCTCGTTGTGTGAGCTAAAATGTTGTGTGAGCTAGAATGTTGTGTGCCTTAAAGTGCTTGCGGTCTGACATAGTGGTTCGCCTTTACACGAGGAGTTCAAGGTGTCTGAAGCTAATCTGAATCTCAGCGATCCGAACATGGTGTTAAGCTTGTTCGGTCCGCAGGATCAATTTCTTCGCATGATCCGAAACCACTTTGGAGTTGCGATAACCCATCGCGATGGCAAGCTAAAAATCGTCGGTGAAGAGGAGCCTGTACGTTCGGCTACGAGTGCCATTGAATCCCTCCAAAACCGTGCGCGGCA
>JANNNN010000885.1:0-1991 GCA_031398555.1 Planctomycetia bacterium
AAAGCGCTGCTTTACTTCCGCTCGTCGCTTTGACACGCTAAACTTCTTGCATGGAAGTCATCGCATTGCAATCAGGAAGTGCCGGCAACTGCATATTTGTGCGGAGTGGCGATACGCGTCTGCTGTTCGACGCGGGGATCAGTGGAAATAAAGCTGAGTTGCGGCTGGCCGAGTACGGTTACGACATCCGTGACTGCCAGGCAGTGGTGCTCTCACACGAGCACTGCGATCACATTAGCGGCTTAGGGGTGTTACACCGCAAGTTCTCCTTGCCTGTCTACGCGAGTATGCGAACATGGAATGCGACACGAGCCAAGCCTTCGACAGGTTGCATTGGAAGTCCGAACCACTTTGTGGCAGGCAAGTCTTTTCAGATTGGATCGCTGCGGATCGAGACAGTGCGAACTCCGCACGATGCCGTCGAAGGCGTCTGCTTCGTGATCGAGGATATTGAATCCGGCAAACGATTCGGTTTACTCACCGATCTTGGTCACGTCTTTAGTGGGCTTCAGAAAGTCATCGAAGGTCTCGACGCAGTTTTGATCGAAAGCAATTACGATGAAGCAATGCTTCGGCGCGGTCCTTATCCACAGCGTCTAAAGGATCGCATTTCAGGCAGGCGGGGGCACATTTCGAACGACGATGCCGCTGAGTTGCTAGGCGCTTGCGACGCGAATCAACTCCAATGGGCCTGTTTGGGTCACTTGTCCGCCGAGAACAACTCACCCGAACTCGCCTTAGCCACTCATCGAGAGCGACATGGAGATCGCTTTCAAATCTTCTGCGCCGATCGCAACGGCCCGCTTCAACTTCCCCTGATCGAAGAGCCGAAATTCACGCTCCAAGCCAATGCAGCATCCGTTTGAAACTGCACTTAAAAGCAAAGATGTTCATTACGGCGCACAAACGATAGACGAGATGTTTAACGGATTCGTCTTCTACCTTGCACATCGCGAGTAGCTGAACTTGAGCGTCGATCCAAAAACAGGCAAAACTATTCCGTAGATGGATCTAACGCGTTGCGGCCGAAGGACAGTAAGTAGTGAGGATTAGGCGCTACCAACGGTCAATTCACTTAACGTTAAAAGGCTATCACTCAAAGTCTTTTTGAGCATTCTCAGCGAACGAATTTGAGCTAAAGAGGCCTGAATGGAATCGGATAAGGAATCGCAATTTATTTTGGTTGCATCGATATGCGATTTGACTTCCTGGAAAACAACTCCGAACCCGTTCGTCTCGCCACTCGATTCTTTTTTACCAGCAAATTGCACGAAGCGCAGCGTACGGTTGTTTCTTTCGAGTCGATCGAGTTGTGTTTGCAACTCGAGCATTCGACCTTCGGTGCTCTGCAGATGCTCAAAGATCGACGCAACGCGGGAAACGATTTGCAGGAAGAGCGTTTTCAGACTTTCTTCGAGTTTCGAATCCATTTCATGGAGGTCGCTGGCAAGCAGTTCCTGCATGAACTGAATTGAAACTTCGCATTGCAGCTTGGTGGCAGCAACATCAAACATCAGTTGATTGAGGACGGCTACGACAGCCTGCATGCGCGAAGCCAGCTCCGTGATCACGGACTGACTGTTGTGCGAAACAGTCCCTAGAGAGTCGGCGACCACAAGCAGGGTACTATGCCGATTCGCCATCCTATTCGCAGCGATCTTCGCATTCATCGACAAGCTGCGAATTGACTCAGCCGATCGAAGTACGCTGGCCGAATTCTTCGACAGCTTGACGCTCATCTCCTTAAACTTTTCTAGCTGATCAAATGCAACCTTGAGTTCGCCATCCAGCGTGCGGCATGCTTGCAAAAGAGGAACAAGGAAGTCAAACTCACGGGCTTGATATGAGTAACTGTATGCATCGCGCTCCGATGCACGATCTGACTTTGTTGCAACCAGCTTCGAATGTCGACTGCTCAGTTCAGTTGCCAAAGCATGAAGCATAAAGTCTTCATACGTTTGAAAACCAAGCTCTATCAGCTCTTTGTGGAG
>JANNNN010000891.1:0-1284 GCA_031398555.1 Planctomycetia bacterium
AAGAAATCATTCATACAGATGGCATGTTGTTTTTGGTCGTTCGCAAGGGTGAAGCCGAGCTGGCTGATTACTCACCACTCAACGGCCGCGTGGGCGATCAAGCGGCGGTGAGGAGCATGTTCTGGAATGAAGAGCCTCGCGTGCTGATGGCCTTCGAAGCGAAAACCGGAAAGAAACTGTGGGCGAAGCAGTCAAAAGTCGCACCGCTGACCCTGTCCGCCGGTGGTTCGAATATTGTTTTTCATGACGGCGAGAAAGTCGTTTCGATTGATCAGAAGACTGGCAATTTGGCTTGGGAATCAGAACCCGTAACACGCCGTCAGGCCTTTACGTTCAATTTCGGCCCGCGACTCGTCACGCGTGACGATGTGGTTCTGTACGCTGGTGGCGATGGGAAGATGTATGGGCTTGATCCAAAATCTGGCAAACAGTTATGGAGCGCTGAACACCCGAATTCGGGCTACCAATCGCCGCAGGATTTGATGGTCATGAAAGGGCTTGTGTGGTGCGCACCGCTCACGCAAGGCAAAGACTCGGGCCAGTTCACCGGACGGGATCCCGTCACTGGAGTTGTCAAAAAGCAGTTTGCGCCTGATATCGATACGTATTGGTTTCATCATCGATGCTACATCGCCAAAGCGACCGATAACTTCATCATCCCCTCGCGGACCGGCGTCGAATTCGTCGATCCAGGCAAAGAACACTGGGACATTCATCACTGGGTTCGAGGCGGTTGTTTGTACGGCATCATGCCATGCAACGGATTGACTTATACGCCTCCTCACGACTGTGCATGTTATCCAGAGGCCAAGTTGTTCGGCTTTAACGCGCTGGCTGGGCCGGCTGCGACTCGCCCGATTCCCGCCGAGGTGCCCGAAGCGGGGCGACTTGAAAAAGGTCCAGCATTCAACGATCCGCGAGGCAACGTGGCTGCTTCAGGCGAAGATGATTGGCCGACATTCAGGCACGATCAAAGTCGTAGTGGTGTGGCGGCTAAGGAGATCCCAGCTGAGCTGAAGCAAAAGTGGATTGTGAAACTTGGCGGTCAACTGACTCCGCCCGTGATCGCGGGCGGCACTGTCTATGTTGCACGGATGGATGCGCATACGTTGTTCGCGTTTGATGAAACGAGTGGGAAGGAAAAGTGGACTTATGCAGCCGGTGCCCGCATCGACTCACCACCGACCATCGAAGCAGGCAGAGTATTTTTCGGTTCGACCGACGGCTGGGTTTACTGTGTTCGAGCCGCTGACGGAGCGCTTGTCTGGCGTTATCGAGTGGCCC
>JANNNN010000903.1:0-8136 GCA_031398555.1 Planctomycetia bacterium
CGGTCCGCCAATTTCTGCTCGGGCAGTTTCAACATCGCTTCAATCATCAGCTGATCGCGGCGTACCACTTCTACATCATTCTTCGCCGGAGCAGCAGCAAGCAGCGAAGTTAAAGCCGTCGATCGATCCGCCTTGGTATGAAAATCTAGGCTTCTCATCAAACGCGGAACTTCTTTATCGGCCAAGCTGTAGTCCGCTAATAACTTTGCAATCTCAGTCGCCGCTTCCGGAGCCCGACTACGCCAAACAATATCCAGCTTGGCCGCTGGAGAAATATCTTTGGCAGACTTCATGTATTCTGTCAGGCACTCTGACCAACGCAGTTCTGCTCCGATTCCGAGCGCCTCCAGGTACCAACGATCCTTACCGTCATGTTGTTTCCCAAGTTCTGCCCACAGCTTCGGCATGGCAGCTGACTTGTCGAAGCGCAGCGCCACCGCTAACTCGCGGCGGACTTGCGGCGATGCATCTCGCACCACTTTCGAAGCGTAGTTTTCAATTGGCGTTCCCAACTGCCTAGCCAGCCGAATGCCCATCATACGAACATTGGCATCGCGATCGGCAAGAGCCATTTGTCGAGCTTCGTCTCCGTGGCCGGAGAGTTTTCCAAACGCCCAAAGGGCTCGTGCTCGCAGTCTCGGATTTTCGTTTGCAGCCAATTTCTTTAGCGGTTCAACGGCCTTGTCGGCGAACTTCTGAATCGCTTCCCACGCCATGAAACGTACCGAGAGACAGGGGTTTTGCATGGCAGCCACCGCTCCCTCAGCCGTCGAAAAATCGAACTTTGGAACAACATACTTGGTATTGGGCGGCGCCAGTCGGAACAGACGACCGCGGTCCATATCCTGCATGTTGTGTCCTCCAACACCCGGATCATACCAGTCAGTCACAAACACACTCCCATCCGGCGCAACGCATACATCCGCTGGACGGAACCAACGATCCTGTTCGCCGACAAGCATGTTCACAATCTCAGCCTTGTAACCTGCACCGTCATTGGTTGTGGGATACGCTCGAACGACATTTGGACCCGCATCGCAATGCAGCACTTGATTCCGATAAACTTCCGGCAACAGATCTCCTTCGTAGACCGTGATGCCAGTCGGTGAACCCGCTCCAGTAATCAACATCGTTGGCACTACACCTGGATCGTTCAGATGCCAATGCTGCTGCGGAATGTCGGCTTCCATGTTTGTTCGTGGTGCACGCCAACCTTCACCAGTGATCTGGTCGACATAGCCATAGTTGCCAAACTCCATCACGAAGTTGATACGCGTTGCGCGATTGCCGTCGTCATCGTTGTCCGATTGCCAAAGTGCGCCGAATGAGTCGACGGTGACTTCGTAGTTGTTGCGGAAGTTGTAACCGAGCACTTCGAATTCCGAGCCATCCATGTTGCAGCGGAAGGGCATGCCGTTTGTGTAAGGCTTGCCGTTGTCGCGAACTTCGTTGCCGGCTTTATCGACGACAATTTTTCCGGCTGCATCGTGAACCGTGTGCCCCGTGTTACCAAAGTTCCAATACAGCTTTCCATCTGGTCCAAACAGAAATGAGTGCGCCGAGTGATCATGCTGTGGATCGCCAGTTTTTGTAAAAAACAACTCTTTGCGATCTGGTTTGTCATCGCCATCATCGTCGGTGAAGATCCACACGTTCGGCGAAGCGGATACGATCACACGATTGCCAAGCACGCAGATGCCCATCGCGGAATCGACTTCACGGCCCTGGTAATAAACTTTGGATGTGTCTGCTTTGCCGTCTTGATCGGTATCTTCGAGGATCAGAATGCGATCGCCTTCGGGACGTTCCCCGTTGTGGCGACGATAGTTGATGACTTCACAAACCCACATCCGGCCGCGATGGTCAATATCAAGATTGGTTAGAGAAAGAAGCTCAGGCTCCGAAGCGGTTAGGGTCGCTGCCAAGCCGGGAGCAACTGTTAGCCCATCTACGGCCAATTGCGGGTCATGTGCATTATCTTGGGAACCTTGCCCAGTTGCACCAGTCGCTGGCGCGCCAGCATAAACCTGAAATCGAACTGGAGTGGCTGAACCGATCTTCTTCGCACCTTGCAGTTCGACTTTGATGTCGCCTTTTTGATCAGGAGTTTTTGTGGACACGGTAGGACTAGTGAAAAGCAATTTGCTTTTCTCAGGCGTTGCAGCGCTCTTGGATTTTTCACCAGCCTCTCTACTGGTCAGCTTAAACTCGGCTTTAGTTTTCTCTGCATCAAGATTTTCTGGAATCTGTTCGTCTTGTCCATTTTTCAGCGCTTCGAAAGCTGGACGCAAAACAGGTAACCCGCCAGTAGGAATCTCGGCTTTAGCGGTCCAGCAAATTGCATTGCAGGCCAGTTTCAAAATTTCTTCACGTCCCCAGTTCCAGTGATAGTGACCACCGGTGAATCCAAAAGAACGGCCACCATCCGCCCGCTCGTAAACCCACGCCATGTGCTGAGGCACTCGTTCGGCGACTTCTTTGCGTACTGCTGGATTACCACTATGGGCTCCATCCGGTCGGTTCATGGTGGACTCGGGTGGGACAGCGCTTAGCAGCGGAGTGACACCTTTCATGTCGGGCTGAAATCGCATGTGGAAGTACCATTCATCGTTTGCAACGAACGGCTTTACACCCCGCGTTGCCGGATGTTCGGGCAAGCTTGTGTAGTTGGCATCCCAGTGAGGATTAACTGACCAGTCCGTTTCAAAATAGCCACCTAGCCACTTCAGAAACTCGGGGCCACCTTTATCTTTCGGTACCTCGACGGCATAGTGCAAGCAAGCGAAACCCACGCCGCGAGCGATGTGTTTTCCAAGAACATCGAGATGAGCCAAAGCGGGATGCCCACCACCACCGTCGGCGTACATCACAATCGCATCGGCGCCGTCCAGCACTTTGTCGTTTTCGGGCCAACCTCCTGCATAGACTTCGCATTTGATGTTCGGCGCCGCCTTTTGTATGGCGTCCGCGATTATTCGCGAACCCGCCAAATGCTCATGCGAGCCATACCCGTGGCTGGGCCGACCAGCCAGGAATACAATCCGCCGATCTTGGCAAAAAGATGTCAACGACAGGCTGAGTAAGCAAATCAGCGAGCATACTATTTGCAGCATCGATTTCATGCTGAGAGGTCCTTGAAGATGAAGAGTCGAAACATACGGAGGGTAGCAGGACCACCATTCTAACTGCAACACGGCAGAAAATCACCCGCCAACAGGCACTTTGCGCCGGCCAATGCGTCACGAAATGGACTAGTTCGCACTCCCGTTTTTAAACTAGAATAGGTATGTCAAGTAAGAACCATTTCTAGGGGCGGCGCAGTGTCAACTCATTCCCTACCTAACTCACCAAATCAGCTTGCTACTTGCGTACATTTGGCAACCAATCGCGACAGCAGATGGGATCATTCAGTGGTGTCTATCCGGATTCTTTATGTCTTGCTGCCGATTTTTTTTTCTGCAGCTATAGTCATCCCTTCGGTCTCTTCCACCGAACCATGTTGCATCAAGATTATTGATGAGAGCAATGGTTGGCCGGTGCCGCTCGTCGAGTTGCGTACAACGCATCAAGTCCGTTTTGTTTCCGATAACGCAGGTGTTATCGCATTCGACTTGCCCGAATTGATGGACAAAGAGACGTGGTTCCATGTGATTGGCCATGGTTACTCTGTCCCGAAAGATGGCTTTGGTAATTCCGGTGTCAAACTAACACCTCGCGCAGGTGATACGCTGACTGTCAAACTAAAACGGCAACTTCCCGCAAAGCGACTGGGGCGAATTACTGGTGGCGGCCTGTTCGCGGAAAGCCAAAAACTTGGACTTGAAACCGACTGGCAGGAGTCCGGAATACTTGGCTGTGACAGCGTTCAAAATGCCGTCCATCATGGCAAACTATTTTGGAGTTGGGGAGACACCACCCTACCCGGATATCCGCTTGGCCTATTTGACATGATCGGCGCGACAACCGAACTCAAGCCGCTCCAAGCTTTCGAACCACCCATTCGCCTGCCGTTCAATTACATTGCCGACAACAAACGGTTGCCGCGAATCATTGCAAAAATGCCAGGCGAAGGTCCAACATGGTTAAGCGGCTTTGCAAGTCTCGTAGACGACATCGGCAAATCTCATTTGGTTGCAACATACATGAAAATTAAACCACCTCTCGAGCAGTATGAATGTGGTTTATGTGTCTGGAATGAAGAATCTCAAGTATTTGAAAAGCATCAAGCTCTTTGGACCAAGTCCGCTAAAAACCCGACACCTATGGCTAGTCCGCTCGGGCATCCGGTGAAGTGGGATGATCAGGATGGAAAACAGTGGATACTCTTCGGCGATCCTTTCCCCTCACTTAAGATTCCTGCCGACTTTAATTCTTGGTCGGATCCACAGACGTGGCAGCCACTGAAGCCGCAAGAGTCGGTTCCTGCCCGGCTAACCGGTGAGAAAATAACTCCACATCGCGGCTCAATCGCTTGGAACGCATATCGAAAGAAATGGATTTCGATTTTCACACAGATGGGCGGCAAGACATCGCTGTTGGGCGAGCTGTGGTATGCAGAAGCAAGTTCTCCCACCGGACCCTGGGGCGACGCAGTCCATGTAGTCACCCATGCGAATTACACGTTCTACAATCCCCAGGTGCATCCAGAATTCACAGAACCGGAAGCTCCCATTTTGCTCTTCGAAGCCACATACACCAAAGAATTTTCCGGGTCGGTCGAAGCCACTCCACGTCATGACTACAACCAAGTCCTCTATCGCCTCGACCTCGACAATCTTTGAAACCCGGTCCTTCAGATCCATGGATTAGCTGGCTGGAACCTTACGCCACGATCGCGTGTAAGACCGAATCGATCTGTTTCAGCTCCGAAACGAAGTCGCCATTACCAAGATCACTGATCGAAAGACTCTTCGGATACCACTTCTCAATTGCCTCGGCTAGTCGATCGAACAACTCAGTTGTTAATCGGTACTTGAAAGACAGCCGCTGCACTGCCTCCGGGGGTAACATCATGCGCAATCGCAAGCAGGCAGGCCCGCCACCGTTGGCCATGCTTTCCGAAAGTCGAACGAAGTGGACTTCATCGATTGGCACTTGCGGATCGGCTAACCAACCCGCAACTAGCTTGGCTGCCGGAGGAACCTCTTCGCAGTGGTGCGGACATATCAAAGCATAACTAGGCGGTTCAGAGGCCTTCACCGAGAACGCGTTGCGTCGAACAAGCTGGCTGTTGAACAAGTAGCTGCGTACGGCATCCACCAAGGGCAATTCGACACTACGGATGACAATTCGCTGTAGCGGTTGGCCGCAAGCTTGTTCAAACTGGGATTCCAATCGCGACAGTTCCAATTCGCCGTGCAAAAACGCTAACTCGTGATGCAGCAGTAAGTGATCGCAACTGGTCGCGATAACATCATTATGGAATACTCCCGCATCAATAGCTGATGGGTGTTGCTGTAAGAAAAAGGTTCGTTCGCTTGGCAGTTGATGAAGTCTGGCAATCGCTTGCGAAGCGGCTCGGGTGTGCCTGGGGAGGAATCTGTTGGGCATTACGCTATCTTCCCGATCCTCATCCGCGCCATAAACAAATAGGTTGAATCCAATATGACCCGCACGATCGCAAAGCCGCATATGATTTGCGGCTCCTTCGTCCCGCAGCGGTACGATCGATGGCAGGGGAGAGTGTATCTGCTTGTTCTCCAGTCCGTCCAGCAAGGATTCGAATTGCGGGGCGCGTTCTGCAGCTTCGCTGGCTCGATGCCAACTGCTTGTTAAGTTAGCTGGAGTGCAGTGCAGTCGACCGTCGGCGGAGTCTGAACAGGGCGTGAATGTCGCAGCGTTGGCCATCCACATAAACGCACTGCTAAAAGCGGCTGAAAGTGCGCGGGGTGCAGCACTTTGGGTCGCTGCCAGTTGCTCTTGAACAGTGCCCCGAAAACCGATTTCGGACAATAGATCCAATCGCGGCCGAACAGGAGGTATGAACACGTATTGTGGAGGCCCCAACGACGCAACGAGCCAAGATTTTTTTAGGCCCTCAAGAGCGGCTTGCTTCGGATGTGACAAATTATTCTGGTGCTCGCGTGAAGCCACATTGCCAACTCCCAAACCGCCGAAATGGTGGGTGGGTCCAACCAATCCATCAATATTGATCTCTACCAACATGCCAGTAACACTTTCAAGCAAATTTTAACATTAGTCTTATATCGTCAACGACGACTCTACACCGGCCTCTATGTGGTTTTTTTGCAACATAAGCCCAAATAAGTGGTGCTTTTACATCACACCTGTGTAAAGTCGGCGAACCAGCGTCCTTGCACCAAAAAACAGCATATGTTTAGATAACTTGGGTTTCCAGCGGCTCTTAGCCATGGAAAACGCTTTGGTATTTTCAGACCATTGCTCTGGCACATGCTCTGGCACATGCTCTGGCACATTTTTCGCTTAAACGACAGCCCCTCGGATTATCGCAAGTTTGGTGTTGAAATTTTTCGGTTGCCTCGGACGGAGTGGGCTCACCTTACAATAGGAAACTAGGAATGTGTGGAATTGTCGGTTACGTTGGCTCCAAGGATGCGTGCCCCTATCTTCTTGCCGGACTGCGCCGCCTGGAATATCGTGGATACGACAGTGCTGGGATCGCAACCCTACGCGCCAATGATACGTTCCGCGTAACGAAAGTTGCTGGCAGAGTTGATTTGCTCGATAGCGCCATGTCGCAGCGATCGATGGTCGGAACATTGGGAATCGGCCACACTCGTTGGGCGACGCATGGGGCGGCAACTGAAGAGAATGCTCACCCACACAGCGGCGGCAATGGAATCGTCACGATAGCACATAACGGAGTCATCGAGAATTACGATTCGCTCAAGCATACTTTGATCGAAAAGGGATATCGATTTGTATCGCAAACCGACAGTGAAGTGGTGGCTCACTTAATCGCTGAATGTTTGAAATTATCACCCGAAGCGGGCGTCGGCCAAGCTTCGATTCAGCGCTACATTGATGCGGTTCAGCAAACGTTGACGATGCTACGAGGCACGTACGGTCTCGCCATCATGTTTCGCGACCAACCCGACTTATTGATTGCCGCCCGTTGCGGTAGTCCACTGGTGATAGGTGTTGGCAAGAATGAACAATTCCTTGCAAGTGACACCTCACCACTAGTCGGATTCACGGAGCGCATTATTTATTTGGCGGATCATCAAATCGCCGTACTGCGTCCGGACAACATTCAAGTTTTGCATCGTGATGAAGGTCGCGTTCGCCCGGATATACGCACACTTTCAACGCAATCACTTGACGTGGCCCTTGAAGGTTACGCACACTACATGCTCAAGGAAATCTATGAGCAACCCCAATCTATCAAGAACGCGCTTCGTGGCCGACTCGACAAAGACAACGCAACTGCCAAGTTCGGCGGTTTGAACTTAACGCCCCAGCAGCTCCGCGGAACACAACGCATCATTTTGACCGGATGTGGCACGAGTTGGCATTCGGCGCTAGTCGGTGAGTACTTGCTTGAAGAGCTCGCCAGGATCCCCGTGGAAGTCGAGTATGCCAGCGAGTTGCGCTATCGCAACCCGCCCGTCGAGCATGACACAATATTCTTCGGTATGACACAAAGCGGCGAGACGGCGGACACGCTGGCAGCGCTTCGGGAAATGAAACGCAAAGGACACCGTACCCTCGCGATTTGTAACGTCATCGGCAGCAGCATTGCACAAGAGGCCGACGGAGGCATTTATTTGCATGCGGGCCCTGAGATTGGTGTGGCGTCCACCAAGGCATTCACGTCGCAATTGACCGTGTTAACCATGCTGGCATTGTATTTTGGTCGGCTACGTCATTTAAGTTTCGAAGCCGGGCAGCGAATCATTACTCAACTTGAGCAGCTACCCGAGCTGGTTGAGAAGGCGCTAAGCTGTCATTCCAAGGTGAAAGAAGTTGCCGCAAAGTACGTTGACGCGACCAATTTTCTGTATCTTGGCCGCAACTACAACTTTCCAACAGCTCTTGAAGGTGCGCTTAAACTTAAAGAAATCAGCTACATCCACGCCGAAGGCTATCCGGCGGCCGAGATGAAGCATGGACCGATTGCGTTGATCGATGAGATGATGCCGTGTGTTGTCATCG
>JANNNN010000916.1:0-1856 GCA_031398555.1 Planctomycetia bacterium
CTGTTGATCATGATCGACAGTTGCAAACGCGCTAGCGCATCGCGGATCACAGCCGTGGTGCCCTATTATGGTTACGCCCGCCAAGACCGAAAAGACGAAGGACGCGTCCCGATTACGGCCAAGCTGGTGGCTAACATGATCACCCGCGCAGGGGCCGACCGAGTTCTGACTATGGACTTGCACGCGCCGCAAATACAAGGGTTTTTTGACGTTCCCGTGGACCACCTTTACGCCGCGCCTGTACTGAATTCGCACTTCATTGACAAAGGCTACGATCCAGACGACATCGTAGTCGTCAGCCCTGATGAAGGCAGTATCAAGCGCGCCATCGGTCACTCCAAGCGACTTGGCGGTCGATTAGCGATTGTTGACAAACGCCGTGATAATTCGCTGGTCACGGTTCAAAAGAACATTATCGGCGGGCCCGTTGACGGCAAAATTTGCTTCATGTTTGACGACATGATAAGCACAGCTGGTTCGATTTTGGGTGCTGCGGAACTAGTGCGGAAAGCGGGCGCAAAGGAAATTCACTTAGGCGCAACGCATGGCGTGCTCTGTGGGAATGCGATCGAGAATATTCGCAAAGCCGACATCGATAGCATCTGCATTACGAACACGATTCCGCTTTCTGTTGAAAAACAGATTGATCGGATTGAAGTTTTATCCGTTGCATCGCTCCTGGCTGAGGCCATTCGCCGAATTCATCACCATCAATCCCTGAGCGAAATGTTTCGTCCGCCCGATAGTCCATCCGATAAGTAGCCCGAGTAACTAAGTAGCCCGAGTAACCGACTAACGCTTGCCTGCTTTAGCTACCCTCGCTTATTAACCGACTTTCCGTTGAAGCTGCGGTTATCTACTCAGAACACATAGATGCACCCGAAAAACTTATGGGTGTGAGCCTATCTTGGTTCTTCCGGGCTTCGAGTACTTCACTAAATTACGCAGTTTTCGCGACACTTCTCGCTGATCGCCACTATGCATTGTCATGTAACCTGCGAATAAATCGTCTGACTCGCTCGCTACGGTGCGATTGTTGCCGATCGCTCAACAACAACGGCACTCAGACTATCTGTGGCGAATGCAAAACGTTCACGTACCATAAACCGCTGGCAATGCAGCCATTTTCATGGCTTAAAAAAATTTCGCAGTTTCGACTGAGCGATTGACGGTGCACTGGGCATTAGCAACGGCTTACTGGCCAGTAAGTGGGCGCTAGCAGGTAACGCGCCTAAACGAGTTGCATTTTTGCAAAATTCTTAAAAGATTCTAATTGCCATAGCACTCTGCGGCCTTTACATTAAACGCTCAAGATTCTCGGTCGAGTAGCAAGTTGCGTTGATCATAAAACGTCAAAGCAAACCCATTATGGAATGCTACCTTTCCTGAAAATCGTCCCTCTCGACCATCAAAAAATTGCTTGATCTCATCGAGGCTTAGCGGCCTCGTAGGGATCAATCGACTCATAAGTTTCTTAGTTCTTTGGGTTGTTCTTTTGGGGGAGGTTTTGCTATGCGATTGAGTCGCTTAGGCACGCGGAATGGATTTACACTAGTTGAATTGTTAGTGGTTATTGCCATCATCGGCATCTTGGTAGGCTTGTTGCTGCCAGCAGTACAGGCAGCTCGCGAAGCCGCTCGGCGGATGCAATGTTCAAACAATTTAAAGCAACTTGGTCTTGCATTTCTCAACTACGAGAGCACTTACAAGAAGCTACCGGCTGGGCGAATTACGCCAGCATGTTTGAATACTACAACGGTTACCAGTGCTTCCCGTACAGCCCAAAACATTCATGGCCTTGCAACGCTGCTGCCGTACTTAGAGCAGTCGGCACTTTATCAAAAATTCAATTGGAG
>JANNNN010000936.1:0-1889 GCA_031398555.1 Planctomycetia bacterium
AGCATGGTCCAATCGCACTCGTCGACGAACTTACCCCATCGGTGTTTATTGTTCCTCAAGGAGCCGTTTATGACAAAGTTCTCAGCAATCTGCAGGAAGTGAAGGCTCGCGGCGGCCCTGTCATTGCGATCGTAGATCACCACGATCCCGCCGTCGCGAAACTGGCTGACGACCTGATTATGATTCCTGAAGTTGAGGACTTTCTCCAGCCAATAGTGACAGCAATTCCACTTCAATTGCTTGCTTATGAGATCGCACTTTTGCGGGGATGCGACGTAGATAAGCCTAGAAATTTGGCAAAAAGTGTTACCGTTGAGTAGCGGGCACTAACTATAATTAAAAAGCGGTTTTTTTTACATAACAGAGGATATCTGATGAACAACAACAATAATCTTGGACTCAGCTACAGCGCCCGCAAAGCACTCACCGTACATGTCGGCGAAGCTGCCGGCAACGAGATTGCGAATCTTATTCAACGCATGGCTGCACAGATTGACGAGCTTAAGCGAAGCAAAGTCAGTGTGACGCAGATCGCTCCCGGCAGCAAGCGACTCGCTGATCACGTTGCCTCAGCTATTGAGAGCGAGTCATTCTAAGTTTGTTAGAATGGATGGACTTGATCAAGTTTTTCAAGTTCATTGCAGTAGGAAGTTCACGCCGTGAAAATTTGGGTTGATGCAGACGCAGCGCCGCGCGAAGTAAAAGAAATTGTCTTTCGGGCGGCCAAGCGATTGAAGGTCGAAACTGTGCTGGTTGCTAACCAAACGCATTACACGCCACCCGAAGCCCGCCACATCACTTCGATTACTGTTCGAGAAGGCGCCAATGTTGCCGACGCATACATCGTCGAAAACAGTCAGGCCAATGACCTGGTAGTCACCGCCGATATTCCGTTGGCGGCTCTGTTGGTCGAAAAGGATGTTGTCGTCATCGATCCTCGCGGCGAGCAGTATTCCGCTGATAACATTCGATCGAGACTTTCAGTTCGCAACTATCTCGACCAGGCCCGAGGCGCCGGTGAAATTTCCGGCGGCAGTCGCCCTTACGGCGACCGCGACAAAGCAGCCTTCGCTTCCACCTTCGATCGGCTCCTCGCTAGATTGATGAAAATGGAAGAGCGAGCCAAACGCGATGCCAACTTGCCACCTACGCCTACCTAAACAGTCGGCAAGCATCGGCCAGTAGTTGACGTACCAGATAATAAAAATTTGCAACGTAGCGAGGACCAAGTCGTCTGGGGTCGCTTAGTGCTCGATACATCCATTCCATGCCGAATCGCTGCCACACTTTCGGTGCTCGCTTGGCCGTGCCAGCTAGGAAGTCGAACGAAGCGCCGAGTTGAATGCTCAACGGAACATGCAACTGGGCTAAATGCTCGTAAATCCACAGTTCGCCCTTTGGCTGCCCGAATGCAACCAGCAAAATGTCGGCCCCGGAGCGGTTGACCTGCGTTATCATGTCTTCAGTTTCAGTAACGCTCAAGGGTCGAAACGGTGGCGAATAGGTCCCCACTATTTGCAAATTCGGATTGCGATTTCGCAACTCGATAGCCGCTTTCGCAGCCACACCTTCGGCAGCTCCCAAAAGGAATATGCGGTAGCCTTGTTCGGCGGACAGTTTCGCTAGTTCCAAAATCAGATCCGAACCCGCAACCCGGCATGGCAGCGGATTCAACCCAAATCGACTGCGCAAAACAACTGGGTGACCATCTGCCAGAACCGCTGCCGCTCGGCGATTAATTTCCAACAACTGCGGGCAGCGTTCAATTGCCATCAAGTAGTTCAGGTTTGCAGTGACAAAGTACTCCGGCTTGCGGGCTCGCACGATGTCGTCCACCAGCTTCAGGGTGCCCGGCATGTCAATTACAGTAAATGGCGTACGCCATTTAC
>JANNNN010000979.1:0-4273 GCA_031398555.1 Planctomycetia bacterium
CTTAGAATGCCAAAGGCTTACTAAAGAACCGACATGGACATCAAACAGGCACACCTGGCTCAAGATTGGACTTACGAACGTCCCCTGCTCGCGGTTCGCGTTTCACCCGACGGTCTGCACGCAGTGACCAGCGCCGAGGACTCGACGCTGCAACGTTGGACGCTCGCGACTGGCGAAAAGATCGTCTTGAAAGGCCATGAGAGTTGGGTGCACGCGCTCTGTTATACGGCAGACGGCAAGCTGCTAGTTTCCGGTGGATGTGAGGGGCGCTTGATTTGGTGGTCGATCACTGATGCCGAACCCAAGCCGTTAAAAACAGTTGAGGCCCATGCGGGTTGGATACGCGCGATAGATATCAGCCCAGATGGTACAAAGTTGGTATCGGTCGGGAACGATTTGATCATTCGTCTGTGGGATATGGCGACCGGCGAAAAAGTTGCGGAGTGGGGTGGGCATGAGAAACACCTTTATAGTGTCCTGTTTCATCCCGATGGCCAACATCTATTCGCGGGCGATCTGGGTGGCAAAATCCACTTATGGAGCATCGCGACGAAGCAGATCGCCAAGTCGTTCGATGCCAAGCCGCTGCACACTTATGAAGGTGGCCAACGCGTGGATTTCGGCGGCGTGCGAGGTCTGTCGCTGACTCCTGACAGCGTGCAATTGTTGGCGGGTGGACTGTACAAAGGGACCAATCCGTTGGGAGCCGTGCATGAGCCGCTACTTTTGCGGTTTGCCACCAGCGATAGTGTGTTGTTGAAAAGTCACGTTTGCGATGGCATTTCCGGCGGGGTGATTTGGCGAGTTTGCTGCTTGCCGGACAGCACCGCGATGGCTGCCTGTGGTGGAAGCACTGGCGGTTTCCTTCTATTCTTTAACGCCGAATCAGAAAAAGACATCCATCGTTTCAAACTTCCAGCTCTGGCTCGCGACATGGACTGGCATCCGGCGACTGAACGCGTATTAACGGTCCACCACGATCATCATCTGCGGGTAACGAATCTGTTTGCCAAACCGGCGTAGGATGGAACGATAATTGCCTTGATGCATTTATCGGTGGGACCGCTATGCCATCCGTGCGATAACGCACATTTCTTTCCCACGGATGACAGGGTGGTCCCACGGATGACAGAAGGAAGTTTTAAGGCAAACGGACAGTGTGTAAACTTTGCCAGTACGTAATTGCGGGTCCGCTTGAGTATTGCGATTAAGACAAAGTTTAGGGGCCAGCGTGTAACTCTATGATGTCGCCATCTTGGGGCTGGTAATCAGGTTTGACAGTTGTAGGGCCCTGGCTGAGGTTGGACGTGCTCCAAACTCTAGCGGAACGAAGCGTTGCAGCCATGTCACAGTGAACGCAGTCAGCGACTTCGAGCAGTGTTTGACCTTGGCGTATCGCGAACGGTTTGGTCATGTCAGGATCCTTTTGCTTCGGATGCTTGGTATAGACCCGGACAATTTTCAGCTGATCGAAAACTGACTTACGTAGTTCCGGCAAGCCAGTTCCGACAGCTGCGCTGACTTGCAGCCGATCGAATGGCATTTGAACGTACTCGTCGAACATTGCTAGGCGATCTGCAGCACTCGGGTCGTCGCATTTATTCAAAACAACCAAAGTTCCAGTGTAGGACAAGCCTACATCGGACTCGTCAAGCATCGTTTCGCGACCAAAGCGGGTCTTGCTGGATTGAAAGCGATCGAGAACGGCTTGAGTGTCTTCGATCAATGTGTCGCTTGCTAAATCAATGACCAACAGCACCAAATCCGCTCCTCGCACCAGTCCAATCGTTGCCGCGTCCATACAGTCGGAGGTGACTGGCGGCAGGTCGATCAATTGAAATGGACAGTCTTCGAAGTACATCATGCCTGGTAGAGGCGACTGGGTTGTAAATGGATAGGGAGCAATCTCAGGTTGGGCACGGGTAAGGGCCGCCAACAACTGGCTCTTTCCAGAGTTCGGTGCACCGATTAGCAGTACACGACCAGCTCCTTGACGCGGGATTCTTAGAACCGATTTCGGTGACGGTGGAGAACTGGCCTTTTGCGTTTCAATTCTCAGCTTAGCAATCTTGCTCTTCAAGTCTGCTTGTAAACGATCGGTGCCTTTGTGTTTTGGGATTTCCCGCAACATAACTTGCAGGCAGTCGAGTTCCTCGCGCAGCGTCAGCGCTGCGCGGTATGCCGCCTCGGCTTTCAGATACTGTTGAGTTAAATTGGCAGGCATGGGGGGAGAAGTTTGAAGTTTGAAGTTTGAAGTTTTAAAGCCTGAAAGCCTGAAGTCTGAAGCCTGATACCTGTCTTAATTCCAAGGAATGCAAATGGACGACGTTGCTGCCCCTACAATAGTGGATGTGCGTGCTGCCGAGAAGGTGATTCGAATGCATCTGGCGCCTACGCCACTTGTACGTTCGTACGCGCTCGAAAGGGCACTGGGCGTAGAAGCGGGGCGTTGCATCTGGCTGAAAGACTTCGGTTGGACTCCGGTGGGCTCGTTCAAAGTTCTGGGAGCTCTGAACTGGATGCACAACCATGCCGACGAGATTGGTGACCGTCCCGTTGCAACTCAGTCCTCTGGGAATTTTGCGTCGGGGATTGCGTTCGCAGGTCAGCGCTACGGCAAGCGAGTGATCATCGTCATGCCAGACACCGCTCCGAAAGTAAAATTCGCGTTGACGCGTTCCTTCGGTGCCGAGATTCGAACTTACGAAATTGCGACCGATCACTTGACGGGCATTCGAGAAGCTTTGACTCGGCAGATCGCCGTTGAAGAAGGTGGAGTGCAGGCTTCGCCCTACGACGATGAGCATGTGATTGCAGGCAATGGTGTGGGTGGATTGGAAGTGGTTGAGCAATTAAAGCGTGAAGGACGCAAGCTGTCTCACTTCGTATCGGCGGTTAGTGGAGGAGGATTGATGGCGGGACTAGCCCTCGCGATCTCCGATGGATTTCCGGAAGCCGAGATTGTGGGTGTCGAGCCCGCTGGAGCAGACGATTTCCGTCAGTCATTAGCGGCTGATCAGCGAGTGCGAATCGAGCGACCGGCTAGTATTTGCGACGGACTCCTGTCTTACGATGTTGGCAAAGTCAATTGGCCAATTTTACAGCGGCTGGTCCGTAAATCAGTAGCCGTCAGTGATGAAGCGACACGAGCAGCGCTTGGTTGGCTGTACTGTAGTCACGGTTTGCGAGTTGAACCATCAGGCGGAATCACTGTCGCAGCAGGCTTGCAAAGTCAAATTGATTTTGCTGGTTCAGGTGATATCGTGTTCGTGATCAGCGGTCGAAACGTAGATGAAGACCGCTTTGTTGAATACATCAACAGCTAGAAGCATTTACGATTTGCATTTTGGCTTTGTGTGCCACTGGCTTGCCAGTGAACCGTAGCGTTGGTGTTCGAGTCAATGATGTCGTGTCGACGCTCGACGGCTTACCAACTCACCTGCTTCGGTTTACTGGCGAGCCAGTGGCACACGCAAATCTAACAAGTCGCTCGTCGACTTGTAAGCGGGGTAATCATCCCCTGGCGGCACCTAGACCTATCTTACAGGCTACTCAATATTTTTTTCGCTGGCGCGGTTAGTGGGAGTTCGAGGGCTTTAGCAAGCGGATGCCAAGCTAAGTTTGTGGTCTGTTTTAAACGTGAATTCATGCTGGCTGCAAAGGTGTGCAAACTAATTCGATAACGCGTCACCGCATGTTTGAAAGTTCGATGAAGTGATGCGACTGTGCATTCTATCTCGTACTGCCCGTTGAGCTGAGTTGCCAGCCAGTCTCGATCGACTGCCGAAAGTGGATCTAAAGCGACGATCTTCTTTTGGAAAGTTGCGATGTTAGTGACGTCGATTCGTGGAAGATCCCAGAGGCCTGCCCACCACTTGTCAGCGGTATTCTTCTGCATCAAAATTCGGCCGCGATCACGAATCAAAAAGGCGATGTGCGTCAGCTCGGTAATGACTTTCTTGGGAGCGACCTTGGGAATCGATGCTTGCAGCCCATCAGCAAACGTTGGGCAAAGCTGACTAAGTGGGCAGTTTGGGCAATCCGGAATGCGCGGTTTGCAAATTTGGCTGCCGATTTCCATGACGGCTTGATTGATGCGCGCTGGACTGTGTTTGGATTGGTCGACCAGCGAATGCGCAAAACGCCAGAGTTGCGATTGCCCTTCGCGCGAGCGTGGGTCGATCTCGAGCCGAGTAAGTCGACTGAAGAGGCGTTGGGTGTTGGCTTCGACAATGGGTGCGGGCAGATCAAACGCAAAGGACGCGATGGCGCC
>JANNNN010001024.1:0-1861 GCA_031398555.1 Planctomycetia bacterium
CAGAACCACCAGCAGACACTCTAGCCGCTGAGGCAGAAGTTAAAGCTCCGGCGCCCAAGAAGCCGCGAGCATCTCGAAAGAAAACCGAATAGCCTTCAGTATGCATACATGGAGCTTGGTTTTGCTTTTGTGTGCCACTGGCTCTGGCTCTGCCAGTGAACCGAAGTAAGTGTACTCGGAACCACGCCAACGAGTTCAAGTAGACTCAACTTTAGTCACGGTCGAAACTTCGTTCATACTGGCATAGCGCATAGCCAGTGGCACACGCACGCGCCAAAAGCGACTGTTGAAAAGTTGTTGCTACATTGTCAGTTCCCAGTCAACTCCAGGTCATTTCCCAGTCATTTCCCAGTCATTTTCCAGTCATTTTCCAGTCATTTTCTAGTCATTTCTGGTCATTGCTGGTCATTTCTGGTCATTTTCCTGCTGGTTTTGGTGTCAATTGAAAGTCGACAATGCCCGCCACGTTGCGGATTGAACACGCCGTGCTCGCAGTAAGTGGCCTATCTCGCGCTTCTCAAGCTTTTTCGTTTGCCCCCTGAACGAAAGCGCACTAGGGTTCAGATGCAACCCAATTTGGACCGGTATCTTGCTCAAGCCAGCTCCGAATCGACCACACCATTGATTTCACATCTAGTCGTTTATTCTAAGAACACGATTCAAAGTTGGAGATTCTATGTCGGGGCAACAACACCGCTATTCAAGCGGAAGACTCACGCGTAAGTCACGTCCAATTAATCTTGAGCAACTTGAAAACCGCATGATGTGTACGGTTAATGGTTTGGAGCAAAGCCTGCTCCTGCTCAGCGCTCCGAACTCAACACCAGCCCTGAAAGCGGTCGCCGTCAACACCGCGCCGACTGTTGCTACACCGATCAACTCCAGCGGCAGCACTACGATCACAACGGTCGGCAAGACCGTTGCACTTTCGGCAGTCGGGGCTGACGACGGTGGAGCAAGGAAGCTGATTTACACTTGGCAAGTTACTCAATCACCGACCGATGCAACGTTCAAGTTTTCGAAAAACACCAGCACCGCAGCACTCAATACCTTGCTGTCGTTCAATAGGTCCGGAACTTACATCGTTAGCCTGACAATCATTGACTCTCAAGGGCTGTCCGTAGTCACAACACAGTCGATATCCGTCGCTGCAAAAGCCACCAAGCTGGAGTTAGTATCGACGGGAAACACGGTGAAGAGCGGAGGCAAGTCGATTCGAACTGAAGGAACATCTGCTACGGTTCGGGTTCAAGCCTTCGATCAATTTGGTCAGCGAATAACCTCCGGACTTACCAATGCATGGACGACTATTACAACACCGACCGACGGCTCTGTGACTACGACCACCCAGACTGGTGGAGCTTCGTTTGCGTTCAACAAAGCAGGTTCGTACCGCTTCGAACTTGTAACCGGTGGGATGACCCTCCCGTTTACTGTCGAAGCCGCGCAGGTTTTAACCAGTGTTTCATTGACACCTGGCACAGCAACGACCAGACCCGGGCAGACTCAACAGTTCTCCGTCGTTGGTCTCGACCAATTTCAATCGCAGCTTTCAAAACAGCCAAAATTCACCTGGAGTGCAAGTGGTGGAACAATCTCAAAGACTGGACTGTTTAAGGCCCCAAGCACCGATGGTACTTTTACCATTACAGCTGAGTCAGGGGCCTTTCGCGATCAAGGCAGTTTGACAGCGACATCGCCAGCACCGTCCTCCGGGCTGCAGAACGCTGCGTTGGCGAACCTGGTTCAAACCTATTTCGCCGATGGATCGATCACCCGTCTAGAGATGATTCAATTGCTGAGAGCCGCTGGCACCGATGGGACAGTGGACGCAGTCGAGTTGACTGACCTTCGTTACGTC
>JANNNN010001038.1:0-4798 GCA_031398555.1 Planctomycetia bacterium
CAATAAAGTTGCCATACCGATTGCGCATGCTGCCTAAGCTGTTTGGCAGGCAACCATTCGCAAGCTGCTCGACAGGCTACGCTTCGCGAATCGATTAGGTGGCGGGACTCACTCTGATTCGGCGCGTAATTTGTATTTAACGCTGCGAGCATTGGTGGCTGCACAATTTGCGATTCAGCAACTATTGGAGGCTGGGCAAATGCATTGCTAGTAATAACCAAGATCATGGCACATGCCAGCGACCAGCCGTAGCTCGGGTTGCGGGTAGATTGCATGACAGGCGGCCACTAGCGAGAGTGCGTCAGGAACGAAAACGAAGACACTGCTTAGTGAATCGAACGAAACGATTGTGCGACTGGAGGATGGCTGAAATGCTGACGGATAGTCGGCAGGGGTAATCTGTAGCGTCTGGTAATCTGTGCTGCCCCGCAGACTGCAACGCCAGGCAGTTGGTCCAGTAATTGCCCGCTGCCTAACAAAAGTTTTGTGACGAAGCGACGGAACAGATCGCTCGTACGCAAGAAAGCGTTGTGTAGAAAAAAAGAAAAGCTCCCGGATCGTGAACGAGTCCCAGGGGGGCGGAGGACTGCGCGATTACTATCCGGGAGCAAGTTTCTTTTTAGAGCGGATTTGACCGAAACCTCCATGTTTCAATCACCGCTTTATCCGTAACCGAGTCTGATTTGGCAAACTCAAAACAATGAGTTTCTTACGTCAGTCGGATACTTTCTCATTCAGTTGGCCTCTGGAAGAATTAGCAGACTTGGCATCCGTGCACAAGAGCGTTTTTCCCTGATCGCAAACTTTTTTAACACTTGTGAGTATCTTAAAAGTTCCGTGCAATCACACCTAATCCAACTTGTATCGCCGACCGTTTCTTTTGTGTCAGTCACTGTCAGCGACGGAGGTGAAGATAGAGGCAGATGGGTACTAGGGTCAAGGCGACTTTAGCATCTTGTTCACAATTTTCTCAAAGTGATCGAGCGAAGAAGTTGCTATCACATTCAGTCCCGCAATGTGGACTACCCATCTCGCGTAATTCAACAGAAGTTGCGATCCACATGCGACTCAACTCCATGAACGACTAGTTTCGTAGATGATCGATTGAGTTGCTCGAAGGCTCCGCGCAGTCCTACTTCTTAATGAACTTGTCTGCCGAAATCTTGATTGTGCCTAAGTCGTTCACACCTTCCTTGATTTCGTAATCGAAGCGATTTTTGCTCCACTTCTCGAGCTTTCCGCCAAGCGTGACTTCGTCAAGTTTGCCGAGTTCGTGGAAAGCTCGGAAAGTTACTTTTCCGACTGGTACATTAGCGATTTCAATGACGCCGCTTTCGTCTGAGACACCCACGCAAGGATGCTCTGGAATGATCAGGAAGGCTTTCATCCAAGGATGCACATTGCATTCAACTGGGCTGGGCGCGGGCTCAGCTTCAACAATTTTCAAATCCTTCTCACTGCCTCCAGGGACCAAGAAGTTAACCGCATCGTTTTTGAAGAAACTAAAATTCGCGTTATGGCCAGTTGCATCGCTGTTCTTTACCGTAACGGTTTGGCCAGGATGCACGACTAGAACGTGAGGGACAAATACACAATTCTTGTTGTCAAGTACTATGCGCTTTTCAGCTGGCTTCTCAAGATCGGGATGAATATCCTTCACCTTGCTCGTCTTGTCGATGAAAATCGCAATGTTCTTCAGACCGCCATCTTTTCCCACAATCAAGTTTTCAGTCATAACGCCGAATGCGGCACAAACGGGATCCGCCGCAGCGTTTACTTTTGTAGGCTCGGCAACTTTGCCATCAACCACAAATTTAGCTCGCAACGTCCCCCACTTTTGTTTTTGAGCGACGTACGTCACTTTCATTGGCTTTGCAGGTACGTCAGCTTTGGAAGTTGAAACTTCGGTCGACTCAGCGTCTGCCGGAGTAACAACAGTTTGTGGCTCGGTTGCAGCTGCGGGACTTGTCAAAGTGACTGGGCTTGTCAAAGCGACTGGGCTTGTCACGGCGACCGGGCTTGAACATCGCGAGCAACCGCTGAATGCGAAACTGCTGGCAATCGCCGCATAGGTCAAAAATTTCTTCATCTTGTTTGTTCACTCCAAAGTGTATGGCCGCATTCATGGTGCAGCCATCTGTTTCAGTTAATTTTCAATCTGCTTGTTGGCCGCGGCTGCATTTTTCCAGCACCCACAATCACATCATCCTTGCAATCGGGCGTGAGGGAATCCTCGCAACCAGTTAATCCTAGACAGCCTGCCAGCGCAGTCAATGCAAAAAACTTACGCTTTAGTATAGTGGATCGGTCAGAATTCCCAACTACCCTGATTTGACGCACGATATTTTTTACTTGCTAATTGACCGCTGCGAAATCGCCTGTTTCCGAGCCGCTTCGAATTCGTCTCCGGAATTCCATTTCGGCATCTCAGGTTGTTCAGCCAATTCCAGACCAATTTGCATCAGCAACCGAGCGTCGTCAATCGCGCCCCTTAAGTCCCAATTCTCCTGGAATTCGTCGCTCGGTTGATGGTAAGTTTTTTCGACCCACACTTCAAGTTGCTCCTTGCCCCATCCATCAGGCTTGCCAACGACGTTAATCCCGCTGTGCAGATAGACTCCAGGAACGCCGACTTTTGCCAAACTGAATTGGTCGCTTCGATAGTAGTATCCACGGTCTGGAAAATAATCTGGGACGACGGTTCGTCCCTGCAATTTTGCTACCGCCTCGACCCAGCCATCCAAATTCGACTTGCCGTTGCCGATCAAATTCAAATCGTGCGTCCTGCCGAGGAAGTTGATGCCGTCAATGTTGATCACGGCTGCCATGTTGCCAGGTGCGATCGGCGGATTGTCCGCCATGTACTTCGAACCCAGCAAACCTTGCTCCTCAGCTCCGACGACAGCAAACATGACCGAACGCTTCGGACGTTCAGTGAGCGTACTGATGGCTTTGGCAATCGTCAGCAGACTTGCCGTGCCCGACGCATTGTCGATCGCTCCATTGTAAATATTGTCACCCTTCGCATCGCGCTCGGCCGCTAACCCGAGATGATCGTGATGAGCCATAAAAATTACATGCTCTTTCGCCAACTTCGGATCGCTACCTGGAAGAACACCGAAAACGTTACCGGTCATTTGCTGACGAACTTTGCATTTCAATTCGGCTGTCATCGTGATGCCCAATGGCACCGGCTTAAAGTCTCGCGACTGGGCAGCGGCGCGCAGACCATCAAGGTCCTTACCAGCTAGTTTGCAGATCTTGCTTGCCGCATCATCTGTTAACCAACCGCGAATTTTCACACGCGGTCCAGTGGAGCTTGCCAATTCAAATTCTTCGCCGCTCCACGAAGTTTGAATCACTTGATATGGATAGCCCGCCGACGGGGTTGTATGAATGATCAGCGCACCCGCCGCACCCATCTTCGCAGCCATCTCGTACTTGTAATCCCAACGCCCATAGTAAAGCCTTCTCTTGCCCGCGAATAGTTTAGGATCCTCTTCAGGATCATTGTTCATCACCACCAGCATCTTGCCGCGCACATCGACATTCTTAAAATCGTCCCAGTCATACTCTGGCGCCTGAATGCCATATCCCACAAAAACGAGCGCGGTGTCTTTCAAGCTAAGCGAATCCACTTGCTCGCCGCTAGTTAGCATCATGTCATCGTGATGCTTCAAAGTGACCAATTGTTCGCTTTTTTTGAAGTCAACGGTCGCTGGCGCCTGAGTTGTAACGCCGACCAGTGGAACCGGTTGATACCATTTTCCATCAGCCCCACCTGGCTTTAGCCCAAGAGATTCGAGCTGAGTGGCGACATAGAGTTGAGCCAATTCATCGCCGCGCGAACCCGGCCCACGTCCTTCAAGCAAATCGTGCGAAAGAAAGCGGATATGAGCCTTAAGTCCTGCTTCGGTGACTTGCTCGGTCGCTTTGACGTGCTCGGGATTTGGAGCCCAATTAGCGCTCTGAGCCAAAACTGGCGACTGTATGTCTAAACAAAATATCCCGCTGACGATCAGTATCTGCATTCGGAGACTGGCAAGTTGAAATCGCATGGTGCATCCCAAAATATTTCACGTGGCTAGCATTAATTAAAGGAGCCCGTGATTGTAATCCACCGTGCCTGGTTTCGTAAGAAACCCCGTGCTGTAGCTGATTTCGTTAGAAACCGGATTAAGAATGTGCCGCTTTGCTCCAGTTTAAATAATAGCTTTCAGCAAACCGGATTCTCACGAATCCAGCTATGGGGGTGTTAAGCAATGCAAGCAATACATTGAAATTCCCTGTGTTTATCCACACATTTGGTCAACTTTTCATGCGCGACAAGATTTGTCGACGGTGCTGTTTGCGTGGCGACGATGAGACGCTGTGTATTGAAATCGTGAAGCTCGCATGCAAAGTTCAACACGCTTTCCTCGACCTACATCAAGTAATCAAAGTCCATTTCACTGCAACTTGTACATGTCGCACGATGATTCCGGTAAACAGATCGATTCGCCGCAGCCCGTCAGCGCGACTGAAGCATTGACACGGCGTGCGGCTATTCAATTGTCCGCCGTGGCGATCGCGGCTGCAACCTCTAGCTTGGTGAAAGCCGATCGTCCCAAGACGACAGTCGGCGAAATGCTCAGCCGACGACAGTCTGGCGATTCCGAATACAAAACGAATGCCATTGCCGACTATCATGCGAACGTAGCCGAGTTCGGTGGTCGCGTGAGTGCCCCTGCGGAGCGCTTGCTCTTGCCAGTTCCCAGGCCCGTTCCGTGGCAGTTCGAGGTACTTATCGTTGGTTCTG
>JANNNN010000872.1:0-1380 GCA_031398555.1 Planctomycetia bacterium
CCGGTTTCTTACGAAACCAGCTACAAATAGGCTTTTTTTCGGTTTCACTTTAAAAAACAGAGCTTTTCATGCAAGTTGGCTCGAATTCAGTCTGGCAGTTCAGCACAGCCAGCAACATCAAGTTCGGTCGCGGCAGCTCGACGCTAACCCGTTCAGAACTAAAGCGACTAGCCGTCCACCGACCACTGCTCGTCACTGACAAGACGGTCATCGACTTGCAACCGGTCCGGGCCTTGATTGCGGACCTCCGCGGTGCAGGTTTCAGTCCCCAGATCTTCGACGCTTGCGTCCCCGAACCCGCAATCGATACTGCAAAAAACGCCATCGAATTCGGCCATGCTAGCCAAGCCGACTGCGTAATCGGTATCGGTGGTGGCAGCAACCTCGATGTAGCTAAGATGGCCGCGACCGTCCTGAAGCACTCCGGGGAGCCTGCGAATTACTTCGGTTTTGACGCAATTCCTGGGCCAATCTTGCCGCTCATCGCCCTGCCTACCACCGCTGGAACCGGCAGCGAAGTTTCACACTCTGCAGTACTGACCGACAAGGCTGCGGGCACGAAAGTGAGCACACTCAGTCGCTGGTTGCGCCCTGCCGTCGCTCTAGTCGACCCAGCCCTTACAGATTCCTGCCCACCCAAAGTCACCGCCGACTCCGGCATCGACGCACTCGTCCATGCCATCGAAGCCTACACGAATCGCGATTTCCAGCAGATGGTTGGAGTCGACCCACAAGCTCGCGCTTACGAAGGCAGCTATCCACTCACCCGCCTGCTCGCCGCCGAAGCCATTCGGTTAGTCGGTCGCTCACTAGTCCTCGCCTATCAGCAACCCGCCAATCAAGCTGCTCGTGACGACATGGCCCTCGCCGCAATGCTCGCCGGCATGGCCTTTTCCAACAGCGGCGTAGCCATCGTTCACGCCCTCGAATACCCGATCGGAGTGCTGACTCACTGCAGTCACGGCGAAGGCAACGGCTTACTGCTCCCACACGTCATGCGTTTCAATTTGCCTGAATGCATGCCACAGTTCTCCGACATCGCCAACTGGCTCAGCCCTTCCAACATGACATACTCAACCGAAGACCGAGCGAATCACGCCATCGAAGCTGTCGTTGCACTTCAAAAACAAGTCGGCATCCGCACCCAACTCCGCGAGCTCGGACTACAAGCCGATCAGATTCCCACCGTCGCGCAAAAAGCCTTCCAAATCAAACGCCTCATGGACGTAAACCCACGCCGCCCCACTGAACAAGACTTGATCGCCATCCTCGAAGCCGCGTACTAACTAAAAATTCAATTCTTGCCCGGTCTGATCGTGACCGCTGCTGCGGGTTGGACAACTTTGCGAACCATGGACCTGCGATTTTCTCCGCAGCTCG
>JANNNN010001074.1:0-7437 GCA_031398555.1 Planctomycetia bacterium
ATCACGAATGGCCAATGACGCTCAGGCACTTCGCTGGCCGAGATCGCTTGAATAGTTTTCAGCGACCACTCTGACTCGGCGTTCACGCGGACGAACGAGGCCCGTAGCAACGGCGCTTGGAACTGATTGAACAGAGCGGTCACTAGTCGATGATAGCACTCGGTCATATTGCGACCAAAGTAGATGCTCAGCTCAAATTCGTTGGTGGTGATTCGCTTGAGGCTGGTCTGAATCAGTTCATCCAAATCGGCCGCGACGATCTTGACGACGGATTGGCTCTTTAGATCCTGGACGGTCGTGACGTGGGGTAGAGGGCGATGTCCTCGAGCCTCGGCCAGCAACGACACGTAGTAACCGTTCGTTTGATAGCGATACGAACGGCAGAGATTAAACACGCGAACGTTTCGAAGTTCGCTGTATTCCGGTTTGGTCAGATAAGTTTTCGCGTCAACAACGTCGACGTTGGGAATCTGAAACGGCCAATCCTTAGAACTATTTGCAACGACCACTGCGGGCACTGGAGCGTATCCTGGCTACGTAGGTGATGGGATAGGTGGAACAACGTAATGAGGATTGTTCGCACTGTTTTTGGGATGAATTACTAGGAAATTTGCGTCGTAGGTTAATACGCCGAGCAATACGGCGCACACAACACGTTCGAGCGAGACTTGGTAGTCAAGGTTGGTGCTCCATGGATTCTTTGAGTACGGATCAGCTACGGTTACCAACTTTGTTTCCTTGTCATATCCCCGGAGCACAACAAAATGCCCTTGAGGATAACCGGCGATATCTGATTTATCTTGGCTCGGGTTGTTCAGTTCACGCGCCTCTTGATACAGATACGTGGAACTAAGTCCTGTGAGAAGGGGAATGTTACGCGCCAGGTACTTCCGGATCAATGTCGTACTGAGGTCCTGCATCCGAACTTGACCGCCGAGTCGCAAAAATTCTAAATAACCACCTGTCGCCAGACGTAGCTTCTTGTCATGCTTCGATTCAGCCTGCTCTCTGAGCTTCTCGGCCAGATCAACTCCCTCGTGAAACCAGCTTGGATCGAACACTGTCAAGTTATATGTATAAATACGCGCCGCGTAGCCGTTGGAGAGAGCATCGCAACCAAGCAACACGGCCAAAGTACCACCATCATCCAGTTTGGGAACGCGATGGATAATCGTCGACAAATCCATCTTCTCACCAAAATAACGATACACAGCGTGCAGACAGGTCGGCCCGCACGTCCATTCGTCAGGTTGAGCAAGCATATCAAGTGGTAGAGGGTTTATCACGATGTACATCTACTCCATTGCCATCATCATGGCGAGGCCAATTTGCCTCTAATAATAGCTGCTGAGAGTGACGTTACGTGCACAGTGGAGTCCACTTTATCAACCTTCCCGGTAGAATATTCGAACCGCAGTTTTGTTCGCATTTGCTAGCAATCCTACTAACCGAGCATGCAATTTCAATTCCAAAGCAATGAATAGGATCAAGATGGGGCATCAAGAGACCTGGGGAAAGATCCGTACTTTTGTCACAGACACTGCCAAGTTGGAGGCAACAGTTGCTTTACTGGAGTGGGATGATCGGACGTATTTACCTAGACGTGCGGGCGCCTATCGAGCTGAGCAGACGACGCTTCTGAGCGGCATGATCCATCGGCGACTTACCGCCCCATGGCTAGGCGAGCAGCTTCAGGAACTTAACACCAGCGATTTTGTGAGTGAACCGCATAGTCCAATTGCGGCCAGCGTTCGCATGTTGCTGAAAGATTTCCGCCGCAATAGTCGCTTGCCGGTCGAACTAGTCGAAGCGACCACGAAGGCGACTGTGTTGGGGCAACAGGCCTGGGAAGCGGCCAGGGCCGCCGATAGCTGGAATGATTTCAAACCTCACATGACGACAATCTTCGCATTGAAACGGCAAGAAGCGGAATTGTTGCGGGATGAAGGTACGCTGTACGACGCGTTGCTGGACCAGTACGAAGACGGGGCGAATAGCAAATCGCTGACAACTGTTTTTGCTGGGCTAAGGGATTCGCTTGTACAGTTAGTAAAAGATCTGAATGAAGCCAATCACAAACCCGATGGCATGTCCTGGCATCGCTCCATTCCGATTGACCTTCAGCGCAAGACGAGCCGCTGGGTTGCCGATCACATAGGTTATGAATTTGACCGCGGGCGATTAGATGAAACCAGTCACCCGTTTTGCACGACCCTTGGGCCTGATGATTGTCGCATATTGACTCGCTTTCAAGCAGATTATTTCCCAAGCGGCTTTTTTGGGACACTGCATGAAGCGGGGCACGGTATGTACGAACAAGGCCTGCCAAGCGATTGGTATGGACTGCCCGCCGGTGCAGCGGCCGGTCTGGGAGTACACGAATCGCAGTCTCGCATGTGGGAGAATTTCGTAGGCCGCAGTCGAGAATTCTGGCAGTGGTGTCTGCCGGAAGTGCAATCGCAGCTCGCCGGTGGCTGGGACGACTTGACTGCTGAACAATTATTTCGCGATGCGAACCGTGTGCAACCGTCCTTGATTCGAGTCGAAGCCGACGAAGTCACTTACAATTTGCACATTTTGATCCGTTTTGAGATCGAGCAAGAGCTGATTGCTGGGGACTTGAGAGTGGTCGATGCCCCTCAAGCTTGGAATGATCGATACGACCAGTATTTAGGAATTCGTCCGACAACCTACGCCGACGGAGTTCTGCAGGACATCCACTGGAGCGCGGGACTGATCGGTTATTTTCCAACTTACACACTCGGCAACTTGTATGCCGCTCAGTTGATGGAAGCGGCTCGGGAGCAATTGACTGAGCTCGATGGCGAACTGGCTAGGGGTGATTTTCGTCCGCTGCTAGCTTGGCTACGGCAAAAGATCCACGTTTTTGGACAGTGCTACCATCCTGGACAACTAATACAACAGGCCTGCGGAAAGACCCTGGATTCAAAACCTTTAGTCAACTATTTGCGTCAGAAGCTCGAACCCATCTACGGCATAGCGTAAACTCAAGGTTGATAGTACTTAAATCGACTTAGGAGTCATTAGTGATACAAACTTTACCATGTCCAAGCTGCCATCGTGTGCTGGTCCTGACGACCGAAACCTCGCTGCAAGCGGTGCTCCGCTGTCGACATTGCTCGCACCAGTTTGTATTGGGGGAAATGGTCGAAGCCGAGCTGGGGTTTTGGGAAGTTGTAGATGATCCCAACGCTCCGGAGCCGAAAGTCGCCAGCGCTGGCGGCGTTGTCACCGAAGATGGAGACGTTGAAGAAGCAAAGCCTGAGGAATACATCTCCCCGCAGATGGTAATACAGGCCCAAGCGGAAAAAAAGAAGACGGACTTTTCCGGAATCGAACCGATTATTCACGAGCAATACGAGCGCACGCGTCGAAAAGCTAAGTCTCCAATGCGGTCCGTCCTTTCAGTAATGCTTGGTGGTTTGGCCTCGATTCCGATTGCCACCTTGTTGATTTGGCATGTGCTCGGAAAAGATCCTTTGCAGATGGGGCCAGCTGTCGCACGCTATGCTCCGTGGATCGTACCCACGCGATTTCAACCTCATAGATTTGCTGAAGACGTGCTTCCAGCGGCTCCCGCTGCCGGAGCGAGTGGATTTCGTCGGTTCGATAACGTCATGAATTCGTCAGAGCAGACGGGCGGGCCGCCAGCCCCTGAACCGTCTGCGGGTGAAGCGTACTCCGAAACATCGACAACTGCCCCATCGATTCCATCTCGAACTGGATTTCGCCCTTCGTTTCGAGCCATGTCGACACCTTCGGCTTTAGCGGCAGGGAACTTGGCGAACGATGAATCGATTGCAGACAACCCGCCGGCGACAGCAGATTCCTCGAAAGACGTGTTTTCTATCATCAATCAGGTCGAGAAAAATTTGGAGTCTTGGAACGAGCATGGCGAAGATCGCGAAGTTTTAAAGAAGCTTGCTGTTTCAACTTATTCAAATCTGGCTGCGTTGGCATTAGCGATGAATCAACTGCCACCAAGCCCAATTCGACGGTTGGTACGAACCGAGTTGCAGTCTGTAGGACAGGAGGTTGCCAAGCACGTCGACATTCAAAAAATGATTCAGGGCGGTTCTCGTTTTTGGCTGGCAAAAAATCATAACGAAGATTTAGTTGGACTTGCCATTGTAATAGAGATTGACCGTATTGTCGAAGTCGACAAGGCTTGGCAAATAACCCCAACTACAGCAGTGGGTGAGGAATCGATTAGTTTCACCGTGCCCAAAGAGATATTTCCGTCGCTTTCCGAAGGCCAGAGCATTTTGGCAATTGGATGTGTTTCGCGGGCCAAGGCGGCCGAAAACGCGGAGGCCTCAGACCTATCAACGAAGCTGGCTGCAACGTTCACGGCTAGTTATATATACGCACTTAAGCCTTAGTTTTAATTGCGGAAAGCTGAAATGATGAGCAACCTGCCGAATCCAGGGAACATTGAATCGGGAAATGGAACTGAAAACACGGACCCTCAGCCGCTTGGCGATGCGATCGATATGGAAAAATCGACAGTCGGTGAAGCGACCAGCGCGCTCCTTCGGCTGTTCAATTACTCCGCAAGTTTGCCTGAGCGAACGTTGCGAAGCGCCAGCGCGATTGCCGGTGGCATTGTTCGCGAATCAGCGAATTGGTTAGTGCCTTCCGCATTCCGCAACTCGAAATCGTATTCCATCTTTGTTCAGCAAATGCTCACTTTTGCAATTAACGATATCGGCGGTGTTCGCAAGTCGCCAGCAAGTAACGAACGTCATCAGCAGGAAGTTGTGCTGGCCCGCAAGACAGTTGGCAATTTGCTAGACATGACCGCGCTTGCTACCTTTCATCTGTCGCCTCTAACTGTGTTAGCAATATTTAGCGATGCCGCCTATGGCTCAAAAGTTTACTTGGAACAGCTCAGCAACCGCCTGAAAGAACAGGGGATCATCGGCCAGCAAACCACCATTGATGGCGCTGCTGATCTGATCAGTGCGATCGAAGCCGCCTCGGGCAAAGCGGTCGGAATGTTCGACCAGCCCCCCATTTCGCTCCAAGGTTTGCGAAAGACAATCGATGACATTCAAACGTCAGTCAATGTGATCGACCCAACACAACTCTTACCCCATGCCGAAATCGATCAACTCTGGCGACAAATCGAACTGGCCGCAAAAGAACAAAATGCCTCATTGTGGGACGTATCCGCCACGATCTCTGTGGTTGCGCTAAATCAGTTACAAGCTGTTGGTCATGGCTCGATTGTCGGACTTGAAATAGCAGGCGATCTATTCCAACAACACATAATCCAACACTACTGGGAAGGCCTTAGAGCCATCGAGCGCAACGGGCTGATACCAACGTTGAGTTGTGCGAGCAAACCCTATCTCGAAGCGGTCTGGTCTAATTTTACAATCGATCGCAGGACCTGGACTGAGCAACTACTTTCCGGAGAGTTGCTTAAATGGGGCTGGAGCCACGTTCATTGGCCCAAAAGTATTAAGGCAGGTCAAAGCAGCCAGTAAGGCTCTGTCCAACTATAATTTTGAGAATTGGCGAAGGAGATTGGCGAAGGAGGAAGTATCGCAGCAGATCCTCGCAACTCTAAGGCTTGCATTTCTAATGCACTGATGAGCTCGCAGCACATGGCTCATGGCTCACTCGGCTACGTTGCCCGTGATTGAAGCTTCAGCTGTCGGCGAATCGTTTAAGGTCGTGTGAACGATAACCTTTTCCCGAAAGGCACCTACTTTATCATCGGCTTTGAACGTAAAACTGACCAAATGCGCAAGCTTCTCATCATTAGAAATAAGGAATGCAAAGCGACCGTCAGCGCATTCAATCTTTTCAATCTTAAATGGCTTCTTGGATTTCACCAATAAACGTTCGTTCTTGATCTCGCCGATGCGCAATGTACCTAGCTGAACTCCTTCAACGTGCAGGGGAGGGATGACATTGGACCGAACCGGCAAAGTCACACGATTGGACGCCGCTTCATTGGTAACCAAAACGATTTCGTCTGCAAATTCACCCGCTGGCGCAGTATCTTTCAGTCGCACGTTCATCAAATATTCGATTTTGTTGTTAACCATTTTTGGCTGACTCAGCTTGACCGCCAAATGCTCATTCTTGCTTAGGACATCCCTGATTTCCCACTTGGCAGTACCCATGTAAGAAATCTTGACATCGGTAACTTTCTCAGCACCCAAGTCCACTTCACCGAACTGAATCTCGCCAGGCTCGGGCAAAATATCGGAGCGAATATTCCCTTTTACAATCAGCTGCAACTCGGCGTAAAAAGGACGATCAAATACAACAGTAATTACAGCAGAACGAGCTCCAACGAAGTCACTGGTCTTGAATTCGGCAATGATCGACCCTTCTTCATAGGTCTTTAATTCATTTTTGCCAATGTGCGGAATCGTACATTTGCAACTCGTACGCACGGAAGAAACGTGGACATTCTCGCGGTATTTGTTCGTGAACTTGAACTCATACTCAGTCTTCGCACCTCGCGGAACGACCTCGAAGTCATGTTGCGTGACTTCGAACATGTCTCGTGCCCATTTCTGTGCGAGCACCGAGTGGTTGTTAAACAAAACGACTGCAACAAACAGCAGCCCAGTGACGGTGGTAAAATTGCTATTGCGATTGTAATTCATCAAACTGCCATTCATCCGTAAGTTCGCATTAATAGCGCACGCAGCTTCGAAGTCGCCGGTCGGTCAAATAAAACAATATAATCTATCATACACATTAGCGAATAACAGTTGGCTAGCGCCCCTGGCGCGGGTAGTTCCCCCGTCGTCCGCCGCCGCTAAAATCTCTTCCTCCCCCACCTGATCCGCCGCCTCCATAGCGACCGCCGCCGCTATCACCATGTCGGCTTCCACCGCCAGCGCTTTCGTTTCGCCGACCAACTCCGCCGCCAGCGAAACCGCCGGGGCGTTCTTCCCGTGGCTTCGCTTCATTTACAGCGACTCTCCGCCCAACAATTTCCCGATCATTCAACCTTTCGATCGCTGTGTTGGCTTCATCTGCATTTTCCATTTCAACAAATGCAAATCCCGCCGAGCGACCGGTGTCCTGGTTCATCACAATATTGACCGATGTGACCTGACCGAATCGAGAAAATGCGTTACGAATGTCCTCTTCGTTTGCACGAAAGGATAAGTTGCCGACATAGATATTCGTCACCTTCAAACCCTCGATTAGATCCGTATTGCTTACCAAGTCAGAGGTTAGTTAAGCATTCGCTTTAAGTGCCGCCAGAGCAGCTGGGTAGTTTGGCTCGCTGGTAACTTCGGGCACAACTTCACTGTATACAACTTTGCCACTCTTATCGAGAACAAACACACTGCGAGCCAGAAGTTTGAGCTCATCGATCATTACACCGAAAGACTCGCCAAATGCACCGCTTTGATAGTCGCTTCCGACTTTCATGTTCTT
>JANNNN010001083.1:0-8886 GCA_031398555.1 Planctomycetia bacterium
GTCAACGGCAGGCGGTGCAACAGGCGGAGTTGCGGGTGTCTCTGCAGCCGCTGGCGGTGTCAATTCAGTTGTAGCCGGAGTTGTAGCCGGAGTTGTAGCACTGCCGCTCGGCGCTGTTGTGGTGGGCTTCAGATCCGGCAACGCGGAATTTGGTAGGCTCGAATTTGAAAAATCGAACTTTGGCAAAGCAGCATCACTTCCAGTGGTTTCGGTTTTACTGCTGGTCGCTGCGGCACCTGGCACGGAGTTGCCTTTGGCGACTGGGCGATCAGCGCTACCTGTTTGCGGCAGGGCGCGACTGCGGAGCATGAAAACAGCCGTCGCGCATAGCAAAATCCAAGCTGTGGCTACGCCGACTGTAATTCGGGTAAATAAGTCACCGGCCTTGGTACCGAAAGCGCTCTGTCCACCTGGACCGCCGAGTGCGCCAGTGAGGCCACCACCGCGTCCACGTTGAACGAGAACCAGCAAAACCAAAAACGACGACAACACGAAAATCGTGAAGCCAAAGAAATACTGCGCCAAAGCACCAATCAACATATCAACATCCTTAGGGAACAGAGCAAATCTGTGAGTTGTCGCTTACTATGAACTTCTATTTTCAAGTCTTAAATCAATCTCGTTAAGCCGCCGCGGCAGCCTCGACGATCGCCGCAAAATCAGCGGCTTTCAGCGAAGCCCCACCCACGAGCGCACCATCAATGTTCGGCTGGCTCAGCAATTCGACCGCATTATCAGGCTTTACGCTGCCACCGTACTGAATGCGAATCGATTCGGCGATAGGCTTACCGAAGAAATCATTCAAAAGCATTCGGATTTGCGAATGAACTTCTTCCGCTTGAGCTGGCGTAGCCGTCTTTCCGGTACCAATTGCCCAAACCGGTTCGTAAGCAATCACCAACTGGTGTCCTTGGTCCGACGAGAGTTTGGCGAGTGAACCCTTCATTTGAGTGGAAATGACTTGTTTTGTCACACCGGCTTCGCGTTCCTGGAGAGTTTCCCCAACACATACGATCGGTGTCAGTTCACTTCGCAGAGCGGCAAAGACCTTTTTATTGACAACTGCGTCGGTTTCACCGAGAAGCTGGCGTCGCTCGCTATGTCCCAAAATCACATAGCGGCATCCGAGGTCGCGGAGCATCCCACCGCTAACCTCGCCGGTGAAGGCGCCTTCCTTTTCGTGGAACATATTCTGGGCTCCAAGCCCGATTTGGCTGCCGCGCAGATTACTTCCAACGTCGTGCAAGTAGACCAGCGGCGGACAAACTGCAACTTCAACATTCCCTAAACTTTGCAGTTTGTGTTGGAGCAAATGGACCAACGACAAGCATGAATCTCGAACTAGATTCATCTTCCAGTTGCCAGCAATAAATGGCTTTCTCAACGCAGTTCTCCAATCAATTCTTTTTCGCTAGTCACATTCGCCGGATGAGGGTTATACGAAACCACACGCGGACTGTGCGATTTCACACAGACCCACGCACGACTTCGATTATCCAACACTCAACTCCGCAGGGGTCGAAACCTGTTTACCAAAAAGCTGGGCAAGAGCTTTCATCTGAACCATCAGTGAATCGTATTGAGCGGGTATCAAGGCTTGTGGGCCATCACTCTTCGCCACTTCTGGACAATCATGAACTTCGATATGCACACCGTCGGCACCCGCAGCTAGTCCGGCCAGCGAGCATGCGGGAATCAAGTCAGGCCTACCTGTCGCATGGCTCGGATCGACAATGATTGGCAAGTGACTCAACCGCTTTACTTGGGCCACAGCGGCTACATCAAAGAGATTGCGAGTCGCGTTATCGAATCCCTTAACACCCCGTTCGCAAAGTACAACTTGGGAATTGCCTTGGGAAAGGATGTATTCGGCGCTCATCAGCAAATCGGTCACCGTTGCCGACATTCCACGCTTGAGCAGAACAGGGCGTCGTGTTTTGCCGACCTCTGTTAGCAACACAAAATTTTGCATGTTGCGCGCTCCAATTTGCAACATATCAACATACTCAGCCACCATTTCTACGTGGCGCGGATCGGTGACTTCAGTAACGACTGGCATACCGTGCTTGTGTCCAGCCTCGCGCAGTATTCTGAGTCCGTCTTCACCAAGCCCCTGGAAGGCATAGGGACTAGTTCGAGGTTTGAATGCGCCGCCGCGAAAAATGTTCGCGCCACTGGCCGCAACCGCTTCCGCGATCCGATCCATTCGGTCAGCCTCTTCGACCGAGCACGGACCAGCGATCATTGCTAAATATCCGCCGCCAATCTTGACTCCGCTTACATCAACAATGCTATCGCGTGGATGCGCATCGCGGCTCGCGAGCTTGTAGGGGGGCAAAACAGGAATTACGTCAGCTACTCCAGGGATCGCCCTCAGCGGTGCTTCGCGAGTCTGCTCTTCGTCGCCAATTATGCCTACGATCGTCCGATGTGTGCCGCGACTTAGGTGGGCCTGCATACCCATCGCTTGAACACGTTCGACAACGTGCGCAATTTGTTCGTCTGTTGCATCCCCACGAAGAATCAAAATCAACTTAGATACTCCCAATTCCGACACTCCAGATGCTCAAATCCTAGAGGGAGGAATTACACTTTACGCTCAAATTGACACAATAAACTGGACACCCAAAACCGCAGACCTAAAATCGCACCGTGGCGGCATCTCGCCACAAGCCTGCTTATTGCTATGCAGTTTGGAAAACGGCATAGTTTACCGCTCACCCGATACTACGTCGAGGCGTTTACGGTACGCAGTTGTGATTTGAATGCCGCCCTCATGGGTGTGGGATGGCTTTCTTGAAACTAGTTGAAGTCTCAAAACGGCACGAGCAGTAGATTGTCCCCCCTCATGACGCCCCAAACCGCCTATTTTTTCTTAATTCGTTGACAGACGAATTCATGCGTAACTATATTGATACGTGTGGTCGCAAGTTTTCTTTCCGTAAATATGGAAAGGGGGCTCGACTTGCTTGTCAAATTTCCATTTCGCTCAATTCGCTTTTCTGACGGGCGCACGCTTCCGGTTCTCGGGAAGGTCGCTCTAACCGAGGAATTCTCGCATGACTCTGCTGGGAAAAGTATTTACCGGTTTGCTATTTCTCTTGAGCGTTATTTTTTTCACCTTGGCGGTAGCGGTAAACGCTTCCCATGTTGACTATCGAAAATTGGTCAAAGATCCGTCCACAGGTTACGAAGCTCGTCTGAAGAAAGCTGAGCTGAAGGCGCAGCAGCTTACGACGACCTTGGAAGAAACGAAAAGCGAATTGTCGATTGAACAAGCCGCTCGTCGCTCCGCGCTCGGGGCTTTGCAAACTCAAATCGAACAGCGCGAATCGGAACTCGCCGCTCAAGAAGCCGAGTTGACGAAATTGCTGGCCGCGCACACCGCGCTTGTGTCAACCGAACAGCAAACACAACAAGACCTCAGTGCCCGAACGAAGGACAATGAGACTTTGCGTAAGCAAATTGTCGATGCCCGCGAAGACCGCGATCAAACATTTGGACGCCTCACAAAAGCCATCGACGAACGAACTCGCTTGGAAGGTATGTATCAGTCACTCAACGAACGCCTTCAGCAGCTTGCCTCGGATTACACAGGCGCCAAAGAGCAACTAGAAATTCTCGGGCTAAAACCCAACTCACTCGCCCAAGGCGCGCCAGCTGCGAACGGGGAAGTCACTGCAGTTAGCACAAGCGGCTTGATTCAAGTATCTTTGGGGCAAGATTCCGGAATGAAGGAAGGCACAACTTTGGAAGTGAGTCGAGGCGGACAATACCTTGGCAAAGCGAAGATCACTCGAGTTGAAGCCGACGCTTCAGTCGCTCAAATTCTGACAGGTTACCAAACCGGATACATCCGCAAGGGCGACCGAGTCGATACCAAATTGTACTAACATTTCGCAAGACTTCTCTCAGCTTCCGAATTTTTCAAAGCATCCTTCAGGATCGAGTTAAAGAATCATGAGTAGCGGCAACCAACCACGACAACCGTACTCGGTGTACACAGTGATGCTGATCGCTTCCACCCTCTTCATGCTGGTGGCATGCATTCTGATGGGCATTGAAATGTATCGCTACCCAAGCGGTAGCTAGCATCGCCTTTTTATCCGCCAAAGCACGGGCGTGCATCGACGGGAGAACGAGGCTCCTGCCGAGCCAGTCTGCACAGTCCGATTGACTTAGTTTTACCAGCAGACTCCCATAGGTTAATGGAGATAGCTCACGGCCACGAGTTGACGTTCGCAAAGTACAGTAAAGTCTGATTCTTGCGCCTGAGACTCGCTCGGCGGGAGCCTCGTTCTCCCGAGGAAGTCTGCACAGTCCGATTGACTCACGCAAAAACGCCAGAGAAAAAGATCGGGAGTACAAACTTATCTGTCAAACGCTTGAAGAATGGTGCTAGCAGGTGACGACTTTGACAATTTCCCGCCTGCCAGATAGAATGGGAACACACGACTGGAGAAATAACCTCCAGCTGTCCCACCCAATCCTCCCCACCTCACCCAATCCTCCCCACCTCAACCGATCCTCCCCACCTCAACCGATTGCCGAAAAAGGTCGCTGAATACGACCGATTCGACAATTTGGCCGCAAACTTGCAACTCTAACATTAAAACGTTAGGTCGAGCGCAACATCGTCCACCTTGAAAGTGGTGGTGGCGCCTACTGATAAATCTAAATCAAGAATCAATCTAGCCACCTGATGGAGTGAACAAGCATGCAATGTTCTGGTAATCCGTTTTCACGTCGAAGTTTCATGACAGTCGGTGCGCTGAGTGGTCTTGGACTGACACTTGGCGATTTTTTCCGACTGCGCGAGGCGCATGCGGACCAAAAAAGCTATGAATTTCTGCCAGCGAAAGCCGAGAGTGTTATCCATATTTTCTTGCCCGGCGGGATGGCTCATCAAGAGTCATTTGACCCCAAGCCGTTCAGTCCGCTCGAGTACCGTGGCGAGATGGGGACGATCAAGACAAAAACCGGCGAGGTTATCAGCGAAACACTTCCGCGTTTGGCGGCGATTTCTGACAAATTCACCATCATCCGCTCGATGACTCACGGTGAAGCGGCTCATGAACGCGGAACGCACAATATGTTCACGGGCTACAAGCCAAGCCCCGCGTTGATCTATCCAAGTTTCGGAAGCGTGATCAGTCACGAATACGGTCCTCGCAACAATCTTCCGCCTTACATCTGTATTCCTAATCGTCCCAACGAGTTTGCGGGAAGCGGCTACCTCAGTTCGTCCTACGGTCCGTTTAGCCTTGGTGCTGACCCAGCGAACAATGGATTCAAGGTCCAAGATTTGAACTTGACCGGTGGCGTCGATGAATCTCGATTCTCAAGGCGCCGCGCTGCCTTAGACTCGGTCAATCAGTATTTTTCGACTCGGCACAATGCCGACACTGTTTCCGCAATGGACAGTTTCTACGAACGTGCTTATAGCTTGATCAGTTCTGAAAAAGCCCGTGAGGCGTTTGATATTGAGAAAGAGGACGCAGCCATGCGTGACCGCTACGGTCGCAACACGGCTGGACAACGCTTGCTGCTCTCGCGCCGCCTAGTCGAAGCGGGAGCACGTTTCGTTTCAATGACCTATGGCGGTTGGGACATGCACCAACAGATCACTTCTAATTTCAAGAGTCAGATGCCACCACTGGACCAAGCTCTCAGTGTGTTGCTCGAAGACCTTGATTCGCGCGGAATGCTCGACAAGACACTCGTCATGGTCAGCAGCGAATTCGGACGGACTCCTAAGATCAACGGCGACGGCGGCCGCGATCACTGGCCAAAAGTTTTCAGCGTCATGTTGGCAGGTGGAGGAATCAAACGCGGTCTAGTTTACGGTGCATCCGATCCAACTGCATCCGAACCTGAACTCGATCCAGTTAACCCTGCTGATTTAGCGACGACGATTTATCATCTCCTAGGAATTGTGGCAGATAAAGAGCTGATGTCGCCCGGTGATCGTCCGATCGAAATCGTCGACGGCGGCGAAGTAATCAAGGCTCTGTTGGCATAGCACTGAAAGAGCCCCACGCTTACGCGTCGGGTTAGTTAGGGATTACGTTTTACGAAGTACAAATTATACCTGCTAATGGATTTGCAGGCGAGTTTCCAAAATGTACAGGTCGTTGAGTTAGGATGTTCGCATTGCGAAACTCAGCGACTGGAGGAAGATCGTTGTGAGCTGTAAACTTCACCGCGTACTGGCTTGCGCGGTTGTTGGCTGTTTCGGGTACGCATCGACAACTTTAGCGGATGATCCGACTGTTTCGCTAATTACTCCACCGGGCTTACAGCGCGGAACTGAAGTCGAATTGCTGATCACAGGCGCGCGAATCGCGGATGCGAAAGAAGTGCTGTTCTATGATTCTGGCGTTGAAGTAACAAGCCTCGTTGCCGATGGTGACAACAAGGTCAAAGTGAAACTGAAGGCGACACCAGAGTGCCAGCCGGGTTTGCATGCGATGCGTTTGGTGACAGAGACCGGCATTAGCAATCTGCGTTTCTTCGGCATTTCACCGCTGCCAGAGTCAAATGAGACCGAACCGAACAGCGACTTTGCAAAGCCCCAGTCCGCCACGATGAACACGACGATTAATGGTGTCGTGACCAATGAAGACGTCGACTATTACGTAGTTGAACTCGCCGAGGGGCAGAAGATCACTTGCGAACTGGAGGGCATTCGCCTTGGCACTGAAATGTTTGATCCTTTCGTCGCGATTCTCGACGAAAAGCGTTTCGAAGTGGCTCGCAGTGATGATGCGCCGCTATTGCAGCAAGACTGTGTTTGTTCGATGAAAGCCCCCCGCGCCGGCAAGTACATCATTGAAGTTCGCGAGAGCAGCTTCGGCGGCAACGAACGCTGCCAGTATCGTTTGCACGTCGGCGATTTCCCGCGTCCGCTAGCGGTAATCCCATCGGGCGGTCGGCCGGGTGAAAAGATTGAAGCCACCATGGTCGACGCGTCGGGCGATTCTTGGAAGGAATCCATTCAGTTACCAACAACTCTTGGCACTTTCGATTATGTGTCGCAGCATGACGGCAAATCAGCTCCTTCAGGCAATCGCATGCGGGTCATCGATTTGGCCAACACGAATGAAGTTGAACCGGATAACGATCCTGCAGCGCTGGTAGCGGTCGACGCGCCAGCCGCGTTCAACGGTATTCTTCAATCAGCGGGGGATGTCGATTGGTTTAAGATCAAAGGCAAGAAGGATCAACAGCTCGATTTCACAGTGTACGGGCGCCGCATTTTGCGATCCCCGCTCGACAGTTGGCTGGAAATTCACAAAGTTGGCGGAGGTCGATTGGCCGCCAACGACGATGTGGGAGGACCTGATAGCGTCCAAGCCTTCAAGTTCCCGGCGGACGGCGAATATCTGGTTGCCATTCGTGATCAACTGAATGAAGGAAGTCCCTTTCATGCATACCGCATCGAAGTCGCGGCGGCTCAAAAGTCCCTAGAGTTAGTTTTCGATGAACTTGAACGCTACTCGCCAACTCTGCTTGAAGTGCCGCAAGGTAGTCGCATGGCCGTGCTACTTCGCGCCAATCGAAAGAATTTTGGTGGTGATCTCGGCTTGCGAATGGAGAACGCACCTGTTGGTACTGAACTCGTAACGACCACAGTTCCCGCGAATCAACCGTTCATTCCAATGCTGATCCGCGCCGCTGCCGATGCTCCAGTCGATAGCTCGCTCACTTCGCTGATCGGTGAAACATTGCCTGACGGTGCGGGCGTTAAGGGTAGTTTTTTACAACGTACTATGCTGGTCCGCGGGCAAAATAACGTTGACATGTGGGGGCACGACTCAAATCGCATGGCGCTCGCGGTTACCAAAGCCATCCCGTTCGATATCGAAGTCGCTCAGCCCACCGTTCCACTTGTTTCCAACGGAAGTTCTTCCCTAGTCGTGAAAGCGAAGCGCAAAGAGGGTTACAAAGAGAAGATTCGTCTGCGTGTTCTGTACGCGCCCGGCGGCGTATCGGCCAGCAGTTCGGTCGAGATTCCAGGCGACAAGGATCAAATAGAAATCCCTGTTACCGCCAACGCCAAGCCGGCCTATGGACAGTATCCCATCACCGTCTTGGCCCGCGCCAAGAGCCTAAACGCAAACGTTTGGATCGCTTCCGAATTCGTCAATCTAGAAGTCGCCGACTCATTTTTTGATTACAAGTTTTCGAAGGCAGTGGCTGAACTTGGGACGGCTAGTTCGATCAGCGTTGGTCTGACCGTAAAACGACCGCCCGAAGGTGAAACTGAATTTGAAATTGTCGGCATGCCAGCCGGCGTGACATCTCCAACTCCGATCGTCAAATTAGCTGGTGAAATGACGCAATTGGATTTTCCAATTCAAATGGGACCTGACGCTCGTGTGGGACAGTTCAAAACGCTGGTGATCAAGGCGACGATTAAGCGACCTTCGGGCCTGATTGTGCAAACACAAGGAACCGGCGAGTTGACGTTAACTCCGCCCGCGCCAGCTCCCGCAGCAGTCGCAGTCGCCGCAGTGCCCGCTGCCGCAACTCCAGCCGCTGCACCGGCGGCCGCTCCACCGAAACCGCTTAGCCGCCTGGAGCAACTACGACAAGCTCAGCAAGCCATTATGAAACCTGCCGGACAATAACACTCGCGCTGCTTTTGCCTTTCACGATTCTTATGAGCCTCATTAAATAATGGGTCAGGGATAGTGGGTAAGGGGTCGAGTTAACAAATTAATCGAATCAGAATCAGTTAAACGGAACGCTTTTTAATATGTTTCACCGAATGCTAAATCGGAAATCGCTAGTCGGAATACTGTGCTTCATCTCGGTCCAGTATGTCACCCCGCAGTTTGCGATGGCGCAAGATGTAACTTGGAAATCGTTGTCGATTTTTCC
>JANNNN010001153.1:0-2876 GCA_031398555.1 Planctomycetia bacterium
GGAAAAAGGGTCAGGAGCCTATTTGAACAGGAAAAAGGGTCAGGAGCCTATTTGGGTGTTGGGGTAAATTTCCGAGGGCGACCTCGCTTCCTCAATGTCGATTCCAGGTTGTACTTGCGAGCCGCTGATTCTACCCAGCCAGCATCCCCAAACGGCTGACTACTAGAAATCGCTCGTTGCACTTGCTCTTGTTCTTTCTCGCTGAGAGCTTAATTGACTCGGTCGGTCCACTTTGGCAAACGTGGTATTGGCCAGCGTGCCAAAGGCACACCACATTTGCCGCCACACTAATTGCACAAACTGCCAAATCGCCAGTCTGATCCAAGCAATCCAGCAGCCAAGGCGTTGCCTTCTACGTACTGGCAGACGACATAGAAATGCTCGTCGCTTTGAATGGGAAAGCTCTTGAAGCGGCCCTGGTACACGTGCCCGCTCCCGGCTGAATGGTAGTGAGCATGGTGCCGAGCTGTATGCGTCATCGTTAAACGCCATCCCAACTCGCTTATTGGTGGTCAACGGCAACGCGTTTCGCTCGGACGAGCAATTATGTGTTCGCCAAGTTTGCTCTTGCCGGACGAGCCACTGTCTGCAGTGGATCAAGTACACCGCGCACAGGTTCTCGCTTTCGTATCGAAAGCGATCGAGGAGTTTTCGATCCCAACTGTCCTAGTTAGCCACGATCTTGAATCGATCGGAGCAATCCCACACAGCGTTGTTTCGATGGCGTCTCCAGCCACGAACGAAAGTCACCCAGCTTGATAGAAGGCAAACTAACGATTGAACCTCATGTCCCGTGCATTTGCGAAGTGTTTAGTGCGATTGACAGGAAACCATAACGTAGATTGAACTTCGCATGGATCTCCTAAAAGTCCACTATTTCAACGAAAAAACGAGGATTTGTCTACGTCGACCACCACTTCGTTCGGTAAATGGAGGATGGAGAACACGAATTGAATTTTTTGTGGCGGGCATAGCGGAGCTGGAACCGGCTGTTCCGAGCCTACTTGGTTCGCGCAACATAGGTTGAAATCATCACTTACGACTGCAACAGTGCCACTTTACACCGTTAGTCACATAGTGAAGTCGCGGGTTAGATGAGGCCTCATGCGTGATTCGGTCGCTAAATCAGACCAATGCCCTTTGACGTACGAGTGAATCTACGATTCCCGCTATGACCTGATCTGTACCTATCCAGAGCACGTCCAAGCCGTTCTTGTATGAGCTTGGTCATATCCACTTAGCTTCTAAACGCGTTCTAAGGATTGGCGAACGGCCTCGGAATCGTTGATCCATGAAAATAGAATTGTGGATTTCACCAGTACTTCAACGCCTGAAACGAATTGCACTCGACGATTGCAATATGAGGTTGCAACTGGCTCCGACTCGCTCCGGACACTACTGGCGAGTTCCGCCAAGTCGGTTTAGCCGAAACCTTGATCCGCAGATACTGCTTTTTCTTCAACAATGAGACTAATCAAACAAATTACGACGCAAAAACGAACGCCCGTCACTAAGCAAAACCAATGAAAGAAAGGGACAAACAAGCAATTCGCAGGACGAATCGAACGCCAAGACAATCCATCGAAGGCCGCAGTCTTTTGTCTTCGAGCAGGAACCGCGTTTCTGCCTGCATGCTTTAATTTGCTACCTCGAATTTCGTTTGATGCCAGAGCTAAGTCGACGGTGTTCCGTTGCTATTGGGAAAGCGGTAACATTGAGGTTGTCGGGAGTGTGGTGCCGCCTCGGAACGGTCGTTCGCGCAAGCCTAATTTGAGTTCACTCGATGACTGATTAAAGAGCATGCTGGCTGTGCTAGTAGGCTTCTTAACGAGTAAGCTGACGTGCTGGAATGCCTCAGGGCGCTCTGCGACGTCGGCTTTTTTTTTACTGAGGACCACCTAGCAACCATTTAAAGAAGAAATGCTCATGCCTGAATCTTTGCAGCATCATTGCCAACCCCTGCTTGGGAAACAATGCGATGTCGAGTGACCCGCTGATTCTGGTATTGAATGCTGGCTCGTCAAGCGTGAAGCTTACGGCATTTGCCGGACCCCATATCGAACTGCGTGCCAAGGTCGAGAGAACCAATCAAGCTACGGACGGGCGACAACAACCGTTCCGGATCGAAGACAAGGAAGGGCGGGAGGTACTCTGCAACTCCTCTCGGAACGGCGACCGCGCGTCGCTTCTTCAGGTTGTGCTGGCCACGCTCGCGAAGCAAATGCCAGGGAAGCGCGTTGTAGCTGTCGGGCACCGAGTCGTTCACGGAGGGGACCGGTTCACAACGCCAGTTCGTGTCACGCCGGAGGTGTTGACTGCACTGGACGCGCTCGTTCCGCTCGCTCCGTTGCATCAACCACACAACTTGGCCGAGATCCGAGCGGTGACGAGTCTTCTCCCAGGTGTGCCTCAGGTCGCTTGCTTTGATACAGCATTCCACTCGACGAGGCTCAAATCTGGCGGGAAACACTCTGCTTAACACTGCGGCGAGCCGGGTCTCAATCCTTTGCGTACCGGCAGACGAGGAAGCGGTGATTGTAAGGCACACGGCAGGCGCGATCACTGACCAACCAGAACACTCGAGTTCCCAAAAATGGAAAACCTTATGAACGAATCATTGTCTTCAATCGAACTCTCGAACATCGACCGATACTGGCGCGCGTCCAACTATCTCTCGGTCGGCCAGATCTACCTGCTCGATAACCCGCTCTTGAGGGAACCGCTCAGGAGAGAGCACGTCAAACCCCGCCTGCTCGGTCACTGGGGCACGTCTCCGGGGCTATTCTCGCCCGCATCCCCAAGGATGAGTTGCAGAAGCTGTTTGAGGGCTACGGAAACAGGCCATATTTCGTCGAAGGGCACGAGCCTGAGCAAGT
>JANNNN010001187.1:0-2373 GCA_031398555.1 Planctomycetia bacterium
GCTTGTGGCGCGGGTTCTTGCGGCGCAAGTGCTGGTGGCGGAGTTGGCGGTTCGCCGGGATCCGCCGGAGCGATCACGATTTCTGGTAGATCTTGCGCGATGACGACGTGGATGTTAATCGGCGTCAACGTCGATGCAAACGCGAGCATCGCGATCCAGCCAAGCCAATGATGACGAAGTCGGTTTTGGGATTGGTCTTTCATATCCATTGCTCCTTGGAGCCGAAAGGCACACGATTTGAGATTTAAAATTTCAGATTTCAGATTTAGATTTGAGATTTCGAATTCGAGATTAGTGGTCGGTCAAATCGAGCGGAAGGCGTCAGCAAAGGAAGCACTAAGCCGCATTGGTTTGTTGTACATGTAATCGCTCGTCGGAATTGATCCAGGGGCTGGACAACTGAATTGCGATCGAGGTGCCAGCGGCCATGATGGCAATCCAAGGTTGTGGGAATCCGATGATCAAGTGAATTGCGCTTGCAACCAAGACACTCCAGATCACTGCCCAAAAACTGAAACGCGACCGGCGCAACGGATCGACTTGTTTCCACCACTGAATGGAACCCATCAACAGCGGAAAGTAAGCTAGGAACGCAGGCAACAGAGGTTCTCGGTTAGCTCCAAAGAAACCGTTCCATCGAGCAACTGGTAGCTCACCCATCCGTTCTTGTGATATTTGGTCCCAGGGAACCATCAAGTAGTTGCTTAGGAGGTAAGCGACAAGGCCGATTGCAAAACCGCTGGTCAGTTGTACGAAGCTTCGGATGGCCCAATCGCCATCATCACGCTGCCAACGTTTGCCAAGTCCAATTGCGATCCAAGCAGTCAGCAACGATACCAGAGCGACCCAGATCATTCCCATAACAAGCGGTTGAACCTGGCGGCCCGATCCGATCTGAAAAAGTACTGCTAGGGCGCTAAAAGCACAGATCACTGCTGCAGAACCTAACCAACTTCCAGTCACTTCACTCCACACACAGCTTCGCTTCACTTGTGCCAATTGTCGTCGTTTGGCAACTCTCCATTGCTTGATACTCAGGGGACGATTAGCGGCAACTGGTCGCGGAATGATAGTCGCTGCAACGGGTTGCACGCGGGGCGGAACAGGTTGAGGTACGATTGGGGCGGCCTGCGGGGCAGGATTGTACTGAGGGTTATACTGAGGGTTGTATTGGCGGTTCTGCGCGACGGGCGCTGGACTTTTTACAAGCCACCAAATCGCGTAGTAAGGGACATAGAAAGTCAAACCCATGATCAAAATGCTTAGCAGCCAGCTTGCATTCAGCACGCAGGCCATGATGATCAATCCAAGTAGTACAAAACGCACCGCCGGGGTTAGATTTAGTTCGTTCCAACCGCGATTGATTCCCTGCCAGCCTTGTTTAAGACTGCGAGCTATGGGTTCTTCAAAGCGTGCAGTTTGCAGCGGCTGAACTTGAGGCTGTGCAGGAACGGGTGCTCGGCGAGCGGCAGTCGGTGCGAATTGCGCAGGTTGCGGCGGTGGATTCCTGTTGGCGGTGACGACTGGCGGAACCTTTTCCATTTTGGTGCGTACTAAAAGGTAGCGATCATCAACTTCCATTCCCAATGGTCGGACCATCTCGCGCACATCTCTAAATCGAGCCGTTGGATTCTTTTGTAAAGCCCGGGCGACGACGCTCCGAATGGGTTCTGACACGAGCGACAGATCCGGGTCGGCAGTCAAGTGCTTCATGATGATCTCTTGAGTGCTCTCACCATCGAATGGAACGGTACCCGTTGCCAATTCGAAGAGCATCACGCCCATCGCGTAGATATCAATCTCTTTACCGTATTCGCCTTTGCCAATCTCTGGCGCCATGTAGTGGAATGTTCCGACGCTTTCGGTTTGACCGCCACGGCGTGAGCAGGAGATGTACTTTGACAGGCCATAGTCGCCGATCTTGACGATCCCTTCATCTTCGAAGATGTTGGCTGGCTTCAAATCGCGATGGACGATACCGTGATCGTGCAAGTAAGTCACCCCGGCGGCTAATTGGCCGAACCAACGATTGAGTTCGTCGACCGGTAGACCGTGGGGGTGCTGTTCTAGGGCGTCGCGTAGGTTGCCACCTGAGACGTACTCCATCACAATCCAGCCTTGATCGTGGGCATCGAACTTGATGTCATACAGGCTGATTAAGTTTGGGTGCTTGAGATTCAAGCAATGCTTGACGCCGCGAACTTCGACTTCAAGATTCCGCTGGATTTGCTTCAATGCGACTTCTTTGCCCGCATCATTGACAGCAAAGTAAACTTCGCCAAAACCGCCAGCGCCAACTCCACGTTTGATTGTAAAGCCCTCTAACGGTTTGTCGCCGTTTCCGTATGCAAACTTCATGGCTTTCCCCTGTTC
>JANNNN010001213.1:0-16225 GCA_031398555.1 Planctomycetia bacterium
CGAAAAAGCCATGTTTGGTGACGCGACCATCGAATTTGTTGAAGAGCTCGGTTTGGTGATACTGAGCGGCCCCAAACAGGCCGTCGAACGCACAGCTGCCGTTATGCAGAAAATAAACGAACAGGCGAAAACTTCTCAGCCTGACATCGTCGTTCGCTTATCTGACGAAGGAAAAGATCGACCAGAATCCAAACCGCAAGAAGGAGGTAAAGCATCGCAGCGTGAATTTCGGCTAAATCAGGGACGACCTGGTTTTACGCCTGCGCCAGGCCCGTGGGCACGCGGCGGAATGGATAGCCGCCCCGATGTAGGGTTGCGACCCCGTTTGAATGGTGATCCAGATCGCAACGGTCCAGATCGCAACGGTCCCGATCGCACTGGTCCTGATCGCAACGGTCCTGATCGCACTGGTCCTGATAGCAACGGTCCTGATCGCAATGGTCCTGATCGCAATGGTCCTGATCGCAATGGTCCTGATCGCAATGGTCCAAATAATGGTCCGAGCAACGGTCCGCGACCGGAATTGGAGTCGTTGGATCGCATTTTCAGTTCACCTGCTGTACGCCAATTCCTTCAACTGAAGGAAGAAAATTTGCAACTTAAGGCCGAGTTGCAAATGAAGGAACGCGAGCTCGAAATGAAGATGGAAATGACCGAAATGCGGCTCAAGATGCATATGCAAGATGCTGAGAGGCGTGTGGATCAAGCCAATAAGCAGTCGGCGGAAATGAAGGAGCGCGCGGAGAAAGAACTGCAACAAGAACGCCGCCCGCCGCAAGCGTCTGCTCGCCAACCTGATCCTCAAGCGTTTATTGAAGCGTTGCGTGGTGGTGGTTCTGGCAGAGGAGGAATAGGCGGACAACCTGAGTCGATGGAGCAGGCACTACATGATCTAGAATCGAAACTCGGTAAAAATCATCCGAGCGTAGTTGAGATGCGAAAACGCGTTTCGGAGAGTCGCGAACTTTTTGAGAAAGTACCTGCCAGCCAGTTTGGAAGCGCTGTGGCACCACAACAGCAATCTAGCTCAGTCGACAGCCTCGAACGTGTAACTCAAGAACGCAATCGTGTTGTCGCTGAGTTAGAAAGCGTCCTTAAGCAAAGTGCGGAGATGAAACGTAAGCTTGAAGCCGTCTCGCAAGAAAAAATAAACACAGAAAAGTCGCTCGTCGAAGCAAAACGAGTTGCAGAAAAGCAAATTGAAAAAGCAAAAATCGCTGCTTCTGAGGCTATAACACAGGCGGAGGAGGCTGCAAAACTTGCAGACGCACATGCTGCTAAGTTCGAAAAAGAAATAGAAGCTCAAAAAGCAGAGATAAAGAAAGGAGAAGCTGCCAAAAAAGAAGAGGCAAAAAAAGAAAAACCCGCCAACCGCAAAAAAAATAAGGACCAAGGCGACGAGGACGAGGATGACGAAGTTGACGAGGACATGGAAGACGAGGAAGACGAGGACGACGATGACGACGATGACGATGACGATGACGATGACGACGATGACGATGACGATGACGATGACGATGACGATGACGATGACGACGATGACGACGATGACGATGACGACGATGATGACGATGATGACGATGATGCAAAGTAAAGTGTTTTCCACCGAAATCGTCACGGTATGAATCAGCGAGCAACGCGCGGATGCGTACTCGCTGTGCTTACTTTGGCTCTGGTGCTTCGTATTGCGGCGGCCACCAATTGGCACCGCACTGCGGCTCAGGAAGGGCATCTATTCAGGCTGGGCGATAGTCACAGTTACTGGATCCTCGCCGGTGAATTAGCGCGAGGACTTCCTTACCAATATGGCAGCCCCGATGCGAGCATCTTTCGGGCTCCGGTGTATCCGCTTGTTCTGGCCCCGTGCACACTAATTGCCGATGAACAAACGGCAGTTTGGACAGCTCGAGTGGTTGGCTGTGTGTTGGGGACGATCGCAGTGGGATTGGCGATGCTGCTTGCGCGTCGGCTAACAGGAAACATTCCTATGCTGTTCACCGGAATGTTGGCCGCAGTTTATCCAGGCGCGATAGGGATGAGTATTGTGATTCTTAGCGAAGCGGTCTTCTGTCCGCTGATGCTGCTCTACCTGTGGCTATGGCAAGTGGCTTGGGAACGGAACTCCATCTGTCGGACAGTAATAGTCGGAGTTGCCGCGGGTTGCATTGCTGGGCTGGCAATCCTAGCTAGGCCGAGCTGGCTGCTTTTCGCGCCAATGCTATTTGCAGCTGGAATGTTGCTGGGACCTCAGCGTGGACGGCATGCGGCGATCTTTGGTGGAACAATCCTCGGCGCTATGTTGGTGATGACTCCTTGGTGGGTTAGAAATGCTAGCGTCACAGGTGAGTTTGTTTTGACGACCTTGCAAGTTGGACCGAGCTTGTACGACGGACTTCACGCGGGAGCGACAGGCGGCAGCGACGAAGGAATGGAGTTCATGGCGCAGTTCGCTGAAGAACAGCGGACTGAAGATGCAGCGAGCGATGCGTTACGGAGTACTTTCGAGTATCGCTTGAATCGTCGGGCACAACGAGCCTCGATCGAGTGGATCAAAAAACATACTTCCGAAGTAGCTCTGCTATCTTGGCGAAAATTCTTGCGAACGTGGTCCCTTTGGCCTAACGGTGGAGACATCGGATCAGGTATTCTTCGAGCAGCGCTTACGATCGGGTGTTTTGCCATCTTAGCGTTAGCATGCATTGGCAGTTTTCAACTGCGCACAACGAAATTGGGATTGAATGGTTGGGGAGTCAAATTCTATTGGCTACCGACGGTATATTTCACATTGTTGCATATGATATTTGTTGGCTCGATTCGCTATCGCGAGCCGGCCGTGTTGGTGCTAACGGTGTTGGCAGGCGTGGGGCTAGCAGGGTTGGCAGGGTTGGCAGGCGGGTTAGTTAAGTTAAGGGCGCATGGAAGTGCCTCGAACGATCGGACAATCTGAAGTTAAATCGAAATCGGCCGATGGCCGGAAGGCTTATGCTGCGCCGAATCCGAAGTCACCTTCTCCACGTTTTGGGCTCGATTGTCCGCGTCGAGGTCCAGCCCTTCTTTGGCTTGTAATCGTTTTAGCAGCGGTGGCTGCGATTCTTAGCTACCAAGCCGTGATTGGTAAGTTCGATCGACAGTTGCATGTTGCAGTTATGGAACGGATGAAAGAGTTCTTCCCAAATGCAAGTGTTTACATCGGCCGCATCGCGTATAACCCGAGAGGCGACATCGTTATCAACGATCTGCGGATGGCGATAAAAAGCGATGCGACTAAGAAACTGCGACAAGTCATGAACTGCGAGCGGGCGGTGCTTGCAGGCGACCTCGATATCGCGCATTTCATTCAGCAAACGATCAAGGTCAAGCAGCTCGATCTGTTCGGCGTACAGTTGGAAGCTTGGCCGCAGGAGAGCGGCAAATGGTCGATCGAAGACATGAAGCCACAAACGGACGCAAGCGCGAGCCCGCCGGTGGTAGTGATTCACAAGGCGATGTTGAAAGTCAATCGAGACAGCTCCGCTCGAGCTCCCGTCACGGTGCTGCACGATATCGAAGGCCGCATTGCCCCAGTCTCGCAATCCGAGGCAACGCTGAGTTCGCCGACGGCTTTGTCGATCAATCTCTCCGCAAGCAGCAGCGGTCTAATGGAACGCGTCTCGATGCATGGGTGGTTGGATGCCCAGCATGGCAGCTGGAATGTTGCGGGCAAGGTCAATCAATTTGCGTTCACTCACGAACTGATCGAGAATTTGCCACCGCAGGCGACCCAGTATTTGGTCCAGTTGGCTGGCCTGGAGTGCGAGGCATCCTTTTCGTACGAGGTTTTTAGTCGTCCTCAGCAGACGCCGGGCTTCTCGGTACGTGACGGACTGTTGACCGATGGACGCTTGCAGGACGCGCGCTTGCCTTATCCGCTCGATCATTTAAATGGCAAGTTCTTTTGCAATAATTCCATGTTGCAACTGCGGGAACTGAGCGCGACCAGCGGCAGCACGCAGTTATTGCTCGATACAGACATGCAAGGTTTTACACTCGATGTACCGATCTCGATTCAAGCCAAAGCCCAAAACCTGGAACTGGATCGTCGCCTTTACGACTCATTGCCTAAGCCCTGGCAAGCGTATTGGGACCGTTTGAAACTTGAAGGGATCGCCGACGCGAGTGTGTCTTTGGAGTTTGACGGTAAAGTTTGGTCGACGACGGCCAGTTTTGATTGCCGCAAAATATCGATGACTCCCTGGCTGTTTCCATATCCGCTTGAAAACGTCAAAGGCCGAGTTGAGTATGCGGACGGAAAAGTGAGTAGCGAATCGCTTACTGGATTCGCTGGCGGCCAACCTGTGCAAGGGAGTGTGCTATTGAGCAGTGTGAATGGGAATTGGTTCGGCGAGATCAGTTGCCATTCGCTGGGGGCGATTTCAGTCGACGAACAACTGCTGTCCGCGTTGACGCCGGTCGGAGCAAGTCGCACGGCAGCGGATGCATTCGTTCGAACTCTACATCCGGCGGGCGTTATTCAGTTGACCAACGGCACGTTTACGCGAAGTGCTACTCCGGGCGACGTTTGGCATCGCAAAATCGACGCCAGTGTTTTTAACGGTAAGATCCAATACGACGGTTTTGCCTATCCCATCTACGATATTCGCGGGCGCATCACGGCCGAGGATGACCTGTGGCGATTGGATCAGTTTGAAGGGCGAAACGACAGCGGTCGGATACTGTGTACTGGCGGTTGGCTGGGTGTTAAAACGGGCGCCGTGCCACTGGATTTGCATTTTCGAGCTCTCGTTGTGCCGATGGAAGAGGAGTTACAACATGCTTTGCCCAAGGATGCACAGTACCTCTGGAGTCAGTTGCAACCATCCGGCGCGATCGATGAAATCGAAGTTCGAATAATAAGGCCAGCGTCTGATAAACCAGTCGATGTTGTCGTTTCATTGCGTGAAGATAGTAAGTCCAACGAATCCAGTGGACGCTCGCTGCGATTGTACCCTCGCGAGTTTCCTTACTGGCTGACCGATGTGGCTTGTAACATCACTTATTCGCCAGGTCAGATTCAAATCGAATCAGCCTCAGCCTCAAATGGAGCGAGTCGCGTTTCGGTCAAAGGAGTTTGCGCTCGCAATGTGCAAGAAGAGCAATGGGTCGCAAACATAAACTGGTTGCCGACCACTCGTTTTCTCGTGAACAGTCAGTTGCTTCAAGCGTTGCCGGAAAGCGTGCGACAGTCTCTGTTGAGCTTGGATCTACGTGGTCCAATCAGTGTAATTGGCAACAGCGAAATTGTCTTGAACCCAAAGAGCGAGCGCGGTATCACCAGCCGCTGGGACTGTGAACTCGATCTGGAAGATGTTCAGTTGGGTGAAGGCAACTATGTCGATGCGATACGTGGAACCTTGAGCATGCGGGGGCAAAACGATGGCCAATCCATAACTGCATCGGGAGAGGCAGATATCGGAGCGCTAACGCTCAAGGGCGTTCCCGTGACTGGCGTAAAAGGACCGTTTGCATTGATTGGAAGTCAATTGTCTTTCGGCCGTTCGACCAGCGAAGACTTGCCGCAAGCCTCCAGCATACCTGCAACTGACATCGTGGCGGATGGTTTGGGAGGGAAACTCGCCGTGTCAGGACAGGGGCGACTGGATACGGGCAAATTCTATGTGAAAGCTAATTTGAAAGGGGCTGAGTTATCATCTCTGCTCCAGGACGTAGGCATGAATCGAGCGAGTATTCAGGGACTATGCGATGCCGAAGTCGACTTCAACGGTGTTCCATGGAATCCACAAACATTCAACGGTTCCGGCAAGATCCACTTGAGCGACGCCAAGCTCTATCAACTGCCGTTCATGGTTCGCTTGCTCAGTTTGACTCCAGCGGTCAGCAAAGATGACTCAGCCTTCAATTCTGCAGATATTGAGTTTACGCTGGACGGTGATCGCATTCCGCTCACAGTCGCATGCGATGGAGACGTATTGCGGTTGATGGGGAAAGGTTGGACAAACCAGCGACGCGAAATTGAACTCGACTTGTACACCTTTATCGGACGTCGTCGGCTGATCGATCCGGTGCTTTCCGAGACCCCCTACGCTTCAGCGATGATGATAGAGGTTCGCGGGACGCTCGATAACTTGAGCATGCAGCGCCGTCCGTTCCACAATCTTGAGTCAACGTGGCAGCAGATGTTCCCAGAGATGGCTGAGCGTAGGCAGGCGAACCCACTTCTGCCATGGCGCAAATAGCGGGTTTTGCGGAGGAGTTTGACTTCCACCGTCTAATTTGGCTATTCCAAAACCATACTTACTGTACGTCAAGCAGTACCGGAAAAGTTTTTAGATTTTAGATTTGAAAACCAAGCATTACACCAAGAACCAAGAACCAAGAACCAAGAACGAGCCCCCTCTCCGCGTTTCGCATCTTACCTAACCGTAACGCTCGTTACTAACGGACTAAGCTGTCCGAATACGCACCGCAGTCGGCGCATTTTAGCTCGCATTCCCAAATTACTTATACCAACAATGCTGCGTTGTCGATGAATCTTTCGCTTAGAGCAGTCTCAGCGTGTCTGGCCCAGCTTATCTAGCCAGTTGCTCCTAACACACTTTCGCCTTTCGGGATGAATCAGCGATCGTGGGTTGGTTTGAGCACGTTTGTAATGGCAGGTAGGAAGGAACATGCGAAGACGGCCAGCTTAACTTACGGCGGGCGCAACAGCGTCCATCACCATCCAGCTCGTGTAAACGTGTTTTCCAAGGAGAACGGGAATGAGAAGGCTGTTTATTGTGCCGGTACTTGTTGCTTTACTAGCTGCAATGTCCGGTCGCGTAGCAAGCGCTGCTTATTGCGGCGCTGTCAGCTACGACAACTGTGGCGGCTGTGCTGAAGGCTGCGGCGAAGTAGCTGCAACTCACACAGTCATGAAGACTGTACGCAAAACGGTTTACGAACAACGTACCGAGCAGCGTACTCGCACCGAATACCAAACGGTTTCGGAAGACAAAGTGATCAACGTAACTCGGATGGTTCCAGAGACACGTTATCGCACTGTCAACCAGGTCGTTCGCACACCGCACCAAGAGATCAAGACTCGCAACTACACGGTGATGCGACCAGTTCATCAGACTCACACCAAGACGATTACATACAACGTAAGCCGTCCTGTGTATGAGACACGATCGAAGGAAGTTAACTACACTGTCATGAAGCCTGTGTACGAGACCCATGAAAAGGTCATCAACTACACAGTTCGCCGACCAGTGTACGAAACACACTCGAAGGTTGTTAACTACACTGTTTGTGTGCCTGTACAAGAGACCCATGAAAAGGTTGTCAACTACACGGTTCAGCGACAAGTGTGGGAAAACCGCGAAAAAGTTGTTAACTACACCGTTATGAAGCCAGTTCAAGAAACTCATGAGCATGTAGTCAACTACACGGTCATGGTTCCAGTTCAAGAACAACGCACACGTAACGTTGTGAAGACAATCACAACTCCAGTTAACTACACCAAGGAAATCACTGTCAACGGCGGAAGCTGGTCGACGGTTACCGAAGAAGTTGCTGGTCCAGTTGTTCGCAAGACTGTACGTGAGCCAGGCACATGGTCGTATGATCCTTGCACATGCAAGTGCACATACTGCCCAGGCGCTTGCCGTGTAGAGTGTGTACAATGCCCACCAAAGACGATTTGCAAGAAGGTTTGGGTTCCATCCTGCGAAACCAAGACCATCAACTGCGTTCGTTACGAAAAGAGCTGTGTAACTGAGTGCGTTCCTTACACCGTATGCAAGATGGTTCCAGAATGCCGTACAAAGACTGTACAGCACACATCATGCAAAATGGTTCCAGAATGCCACAGCAAGACAGTTTGCTACAAAGTTTGCAATACAGTTTGCGAACCACATAGCAAAGTTTGCACCTATACAACTTGCAAAATGGTTCCAGAATGCCGTAGCAAGACTGTTAATTATACAACTTGCACAATGGTTTGCGAGCCACGCAGCAAGACCTGCACTTACACAACCTGTCGGATGGTTCCAGAGTGCCACACCAAGACCGTATGCTACAAAGTTTGCAACATGGTTTGCGAACAACGTACTAAGGACGTTTGCTACACAACTTGCACAATGGTTCCAGAATGCAAGACACAGACATACACCGTTTGCAGCTTCACCTGCGAAAACGTATGCAAGCAAGTTCCTTATACAGTTTGTGTTCCAGTATGCGAGCAAAAGACAATCAAAGTTTGCAAACGAGTTCCAGTATGTGTTCCATACGAAGTAACCGTCTGCGTTCCAACAGTTGTCTGCGAGCAAGTTCCAGTTGAAGTTTGCTGCCCAGCTCCAGTATGCAACGATTGCTGCTCAGCAGCAGCACCACGCACTGGTCTGCTACGCCGCATCTTCAGCCGACTTGGTAACATCGGTAACAGCGGTTGCGGATGCAACAGCGGTTGCTCGACTGGTTGCACAAGCGGTTGCGGTTGCTAATCAAAAATTAGCTGCCAGCTAAAGTCAAGATACTACTCGACTCTGGCATCAGACAGATATGAAAGTCTTCCTCTGATGCCAGTTTAGTATCTAACCAAAGTCGAAAAACCTTCCGCCCGACCGGATGATCTGGTGGAGTTAAGCAAAGGGCGGTCAGTTTGCCAGGGAGGCACAACTGACCGCCTTTTTTGCGTTTCTATTTCAGAACAATTGCCCTCAATTGTTTCCCGTTACCGGTGCAGAATAACTGACCTCAAGGTCGTTATTTGTACCGGGTTTGCCTGCCTCAATAACCTGGCGCAGTTGCTCAAGGCCACGAACCGTCTGGCGGAAGCCGAACCGCTGATGCGCCGCGCGCTGGCGATCGTCGAGCAGTCCTACGGCGGCGAGCACCCCGATGTCGCCATCAACCTCTCGAATTTGGCGGGCCTACTGTGAGTGACGGAGCGACTGCCGGAGGCACTGCCGCTCATGCGACGTGCGATGGAGATCTTCCACAGGTTCTCGAAGCTGAACGACTACGAACATCCGGTTTGGAATAACGCTGCACGACATTTCCGCGCCATGCTCGCTGCGTCAGGCCAGACCAAGGCCGACGTGGAGGCCGAATTGCTTCGGCTGCACTGAGGATCTATAAGTCGTGAACTACTTTCAATTATCGTTAAAAGAAGCTGTTACTTTCGAAAACGCCAACACCGGAGTTCGAAGCAAGAACACGCACGCTTCGCAAACCGCGTTGATCGTTGCTAAGAGTTAAACGAATTCATGTTATTAGACAAAATGTAAGTTCATAGCGATACAACTACACCGAAGTACGCAAGTTCCTGTTCAAGCTGGTACAATGGAGCGAAACCCATAAGCTGAAAGACCTGCATGGCGCAAACTGGAAATTGCTTTGGCTCGATGTGCTCTCTTTTTATTATTCACCACTGCGGCTTGTTTCGCGATCTCGCCGCAGCGCAATGACGTTCCGGAATCGGATTTGGATCAGGCAACTTATGATCCAGAGAAATTCACCTTCGTGCGTATCGTGTACGACAGCACTGGAGGCAATGGCGAAGCATGGTATCGCGGCGATCGCGGTTGGACGCCTCGCTGGGCAACCGATCATCCAGATGGCGCGAAGAATTTAACTTGGCGCTTAAATCAACTGACCACGATCAAAGCCAACGAAGGTACGCTGCTATTGCGGCTCACCGATCCACGTCTGTTTGATTTTCCGTTTATCTTCATGAGCGATCCCGGTTGGCAGGAATTGCGGCGCGACGAGCGTTTGGCGCTTCGCAAATACCTTGAACAAGGAGGATTTCTTTGGGTCGATGATTTCTGGGGCAGAGCCGAGTGGGATAACTTGGCGCGGAACACTCTTGCCGAATCGCCGGGTTGGCAGTGGATCGATCTTCCAGTCGATCACCCGATTCTCTCGACCGTCTATCCACTTAAGGGCTGCCCGCAAGTCACTGCTTTTCAGTTTTATACAATGAACGGAGTAACCTACGATCCTCCAGGCTTTCATAAGTTGCCTCATGGCGGCGTCGCAGATATGGCGCAAGTTCACTTTCGAGGGTTGATGGACCCCAGCGGGCGACTGGCCGGGGTAGCAACACATAACACGGATATCGCCGACGGTTGGGAGCGAGAAGGCGAGAATGAAGAGTTTTTTAAGCGATTTTCGATTAACGCCTACGCTCTTGCGATCAACGTGATCACTTACGCGATGTCGCATTGAGCGTGTGCGAAGTACACACGATCGCGTAGGTTGGGTATACTTGCAAGCGAATATTGAGTCAGCGGAAGTTTTGGCTGCTGAGCGGCGAGTTTCACATCGGAGGATTGGCTGTGGGGGATTGGATTGAAGTTGGTAAAAAAGCACCGGCTTTCACCTTGGTGACCGATGAGGGCAAGAAAGTTAAATTGAGCGATTATTTAGGATCACCGGTCGTGCTCTATTTTTACCCCAAGGACGATACGCCCGGCTGCACGAAACAAGCTTGTGCATTTCGAGACCGCAAAGCCGAGCTGGCTGACCTGGGCGCTGTTGTAGTGGGAGTGAGTGCAGACACGGTGGAGTCGCACGTCAAATTCCGCGACAAGTACCAGCTGAATTTTCCTCTGCTTGCCGACAGTGATCATTCGGTCGCGGAAAAGTACGGTGCATGGCGGGAGAAGAACATGTACGGCAAGAAGTCGATGGGAATTCAACGGAGCACTTATTTGATCGATCTTGGAGGCAAGGTAGCCAAAGTATGGAAGCGTGTGCAGGTCGATGGTCACGATAACGATATCCTGCGTGCGCTGAATGAACTAATTGCAGAATGAGGTCACTATGAAATTTCGAATTGAATGTTGTCTTGCATTTTGCGTTAGCCTTTCGTCACTGGCCATTGCCGATGACTGGCCGCAATGGATGGGGCCGCAGCGCAATGACGTCTATCGCGAAACGAACGTGGCGAAGTCCATGCCCGAAGGCGGTTTGCCAATCCTGTGGCGAACGCCAATTCATGGTGGCTATTCTGGGCCCGCAGTAGCGAGCGGCCGGGTGTTCATAACCGATTTTCAATCTGCCAGTGGCAAGAGCACAAACGACTCAGGCACACGGGACAAAGTTCAAGGGACCGAGCGATTGCTCTGTCTTGACGAAGCCACCGGTAAAGAACTTTGGAATTTCCACTATGACCTTACCTATCAGATCTCCTATGCCAATGGACCTCGAGCTACCCCAACGGTCGACGGCCAGTTGTTATATTGCTTGGGCGCAGAAGGTCATCTCCACTGCTTAGACGTGATGACTGGAAAAGCTGTTTGGAAGAAGCAACTCGCCGAAGCCTATAAAACGCAGACGCCGATTTGGGGATACGCGGCCCATCCGTTGGTTTACGACGATTTGCTGATCACCTTGGCTGGGGGTGAAGGGAGCGTGGCTGTGGGGCTCGATAAGAAAACGGGCGAAGAGCGTTGGAGAGCCCTGACTGCGAGCGAGATCGGCTATTGCCCACCATCGATTCTCAAGCTTGGCGGCAAAGATCATTTGATCATTTGGGATGCTGACAATATCAATGCACTCGAACCGACTACCGGTAAGGTTATCTGGTCAAAGCCTCTCAAGCCTAGATACGGGATGTCCATCGCAATACCTAGGTTATCGGGAAACCTGTTGTTTGCGAGCGGGATCGGTGAAGTCAGCGGTGTGTTTCCACTGGACGCCCAGGGTCGACCGGGCGATTCACTCTGGGATGGAAAACCCAAAATCGGCGTCTATTGTGCCAATAGCACTCCCACAATTGATGGGGACACAGTGTATGGCAGCGACTGTGGTAGCGGGCAGATGATCGCAGCCAACCTCCGCGATGGAACACGACTTTGGGAAACTTTCAAACCAACGACGGGCGGTGACCGTCGGGCTTCTCATGGCACCGTGTTCATTGTCAAGCACGAAGATCGCTATCTACTGTTTACCGAGACAGGGGATTTGGTCTTTGCAAAACTATCTCCCAAAGCTTACGAAGAGCAGGCTCGCATGCATGTGGTCGACGCGACGAGTGAGAGTTTCGGTCGCGCCGTAGTGTGGAGTCATCCCGCGATGGCGAATCGCAAATTTTTCGCGAGGAACGATAGCGAGATCGTGTGCGTTGATTTGTCGGTAAGGAAATAAGCATGCTGTCTGGTTTCGAATGCGATGAAGATCAAAGCGGATGGTTGGCGGGCATCGCGGTTTGGTCGGTCGGGGCAGGGGCAGGGTGTTTGCTGGCAGTGGCTTCGATAGAACCTTCGCTACCGCATTGGCAAGTGCTCGCACTGGCTGTCGTGGTTACACTGGTCTCGCTTGGGCTGCGACTGCCGGTTATGCTTGCGCAATGCTCAGATCGAACTTGGCTAGTGCATGCAGTTTGGATGCTTGCGGTTTTTGCGCAGATTAACTGGGCAGGTTTCATAGCGGCACGTTCCGCCAGCGGAACGATTGCGGCGGAAGCGATTCTGATTTGCCTTGGGCCAGAAGTTTGGCTACTCGTTATATTCATGGCTCGAGGGCAACTACCATGGTTACAGCAAATAATTAGTAGAGGCGCCCCATTTGACGCTACGAAGCCCAATCGGGAGACCGAGGCTCCCGCCGAGCCGCGACCAGCTTTGAACCAACTCTCACTTGTTGACGCAGCGAACGAAGTCCGTGGTGAAGATCCCGGCGAAGAGTTCACCGACATTCGCCGCGAATTCGTAGATGGCGTGGACGAAAACGGACAGAGATACCTGTCGGGATCGGTTCGACTGCAGTTCGCCCCGCAACAGCGAACTGAAACATTTGTACTCAGTTTCTGTCCCGCGCTTGATGGCAAAGCAGACGTCGAATTGGAGTGCGATTCAGAAGAAGTGACTGCGCAAGTTGAACATGCGACTGAGACGGGTGCCCGCATTCTCGTCCGCCGCTCGAACATTGGGGACGCTTCATTGGTTACAGTCGATTGGTTTTCGACAACTTCTGAAGCTTCGGCTAAGCAGCCCTCATTGAATTTGCCTTAGTGCTTCCACACAATGGAATTTTGGGTAGCGGAATGCGTCAAGCGCTTGTCGATTTTTAACTGTCACGAGAAATTCGGTTCCGATAGTAACCCGAGGCGTCAGCGAGGTGCGTCTGTTCCCTCGCTAACGCTTCGGGTTACTATAAAATTAACAAGCCCTTGGCGGCTTCCGCTACCTCAATAATCACCGCGAGCCAACCCCAGCAAAAAAACCGAATTCTGGACAAGTTGCCGATTTGTGCTATACTTAACGATTGCCGACCGGGATTTTTCTCTCGCTCGGCCGCTTCGCTTGAGGTGATTATTCGGCCTCTTCTCTGTTCCGGCCCCGCTGATCGTCTTACGACGAGCAGCGGGGCTTTTTTTGCGATACTTCGTAGTGCTCTAAATCGGCGTCTATGACATCGCAGTTCGCAAGGGATAAGCCTTTCAAGTTTGGATAGTCACTAAACTTGCCCCAAACATCTCTGGAACTGCCACTGTAATTAAGGGCAAAAACGTTGCCGCCGTCGTCCAACTGAACGCCACCGCCCAGTGCTATTAGTTCGCGATTGAGAACGACTAAGTTATTCGCGATGCCATCTCGAGGTGACACTGATATTCTGATTCCGATGTTGACCACTAATACGGTCGCAAAGAAGCCGGCGGCCATCAACCGATGTTGCTTAACGCTCCCCAAACTCTGACTAGCCGTTGATTCCACTCGCGGCGATTTTTGAAGCCGCGTCAATCGAAATCCTGAAGCAGGTATTTCATAAAAAGGACGCAGTGGGGTGCCAGCTCAACTGTTTTCCGTCCGGATTCTGACGAATCCAGCTACCTGCCGACTTAATCATCCGGAATCTTTCGAATCCAGCTTCTAGGCAAATATTTGAATTTTTCTGGAAGGACTGGTAAACAGTCGCTGGATAGTGCTACCATATTGGCTGCGGAATTTTCCAAATTGGGGTGAAATTCGAGGAGCGTTTTCATGGTGCGCGAAATTCGCAGGCTGTTGTCTGGCGTTCGAACTCGTCAACGTCAAGTTAGAGGTGTCGATTGGTTGGTTCGCGGCGTCGTAGTTGGAGCATCAGCAGGAGTCGCAATTGAAATCGCGAGGATGTGCGGCGCACCGGTAGCGTACTACGCCTGTTGGCTCGCGCTTCTAAGTTGCACGTTGCTAGGCGGAGCAATCGGTTGGTTGCTTCCGGTCAGTTGGAATTCGAGCGCTCATTTGGTCGACTCCCACTATCGCTTAAAAGACAGCGCGTCCTCAGCGCTTGACTTCGCGGCTCGTCAATCCAATGAACCTCTGATGCAGTTGCAAATTGCGAACACTATTCAAGGCTTGCAGAAGATCGACGCGAAGGCCGTATTGCCTCATCGAACATCTAAGTGGATGCCAGCCGCAGTTGGACTATGCGCTCTGTTGATCGCCCTGCCGTTTTTGCCTCGCGAACAAGCATCTGCACCAGTAATTGACACTGCTGTGCAGCAAATTGTCAACGATCAAGCGAAAACACTCGACGAGACAATGGTCGAGGAACTACGTGAATTGGCTGAACAAACCAAAGAACCTGAGCTAAAGGATTTGGTCGAAGAAATCGAGAAGCTCGTCGAAGAGATGAAGAGTCCCGAGGTGGATCAACGCGAAGCGCTGGCCAAGCTATCTGAAATGCAACAGAACTTGGCAGAGGCGTTGAATCAATTCAACGCGGAGAAGACGGACGCGGATTTGAAAGAACTAGCTGCTGCTCTCGAGTCGGCTGAGTCGATGCAAGCGATCGCTGAAGCGCTGAAGGACGGCAAGTATGAAAAAGCCGCCGAGCAACTTGAGAAGATTGATGCCAGCAGTTTGACTCGAAAAGAACGTGATGCAGTTGCCGCGAACTTGAAGAAATTTCGCGAAAATTTGGGCGAAGGCAAACGGGGCGAGCTATCTGAGAGCGCCCAGGAAATGCAAGAAGGACTGGAAAAAGACAATCCTTCGCAGTGCAAAGACGGACAATGCAAAGCCGCCGGCGTCTGCAAAAAGCAGGGCTTGAAGAAGTCAATCGCTAATTGCTTGAATTGCCAGCTGAATCGGCTGTCAGAATGCAAGAGCCAATGCCAATCGCAATGCAACGCTTCGGGCGGTCAAGTCAAAAAGAGCACAGAGGATTCGACTAAGGTCGGCAAAGCTGCGTCGAACAAACCACTAGGTGAAGAGGCTACGAAGTTAGATTCGACTCGAAAAGAAGAAAACATCACCGGTGTTCAAGGCGAAGGATCTTCAGAGCGCGAGACAACTCAATCTCCTGAAGGAGAGCAGGATGCGGCCCGAAGTTACCAAGCCAAGTACACGGAATTTCGCAAGCAAATGGAAGAAGTCATCGATAGCGAACCGCTTCCGCTTGGTCATCGTGAAACCGTCCGAAAGTACTTTGAATCCATACGGCCTGCCAACGGCGATGTGACAGAGTAGTCTTAACCGATGCTCTTTCGAATATGGTACCATTGCTGCCAACTCGCAATCTTAGCGATGTTGGCAGTGTTTTTTGGCATGACATTGAATCTTGCATTATTAGTTGATGTCGCCCGCTGGGTTTTGCTTCCAATTGGCACGGTTGGGATACTGCTTGGATTGCTTGGGGTGACTACAGGTATGCGAACGGCCTGCCCCAAGTGCGGTCGTAAGGCATCCTGGATTTACGCCCGTAAATTTCTTGGCATCCATTGCGGTGGGTGCGGAATCTACGGCGGGTACCCGATGTTGCACTTGCTGCCTTTCAAAGTTTACGAAGTGGATCCCACCGAAGGTTATTACAAAGCTGTCCCGTTTGAAGAATGTTGGAAATGAGCAAATCGGAACCAAATAGTGCGAACGCGCAGTATGGTACTGCCAATACAACTATTGACAGGAACGCTACTTTTGCGGAGCAAAAGGCGTTACTTCTACGCTGCATTATCAATCGCACTTTTTTGACGTTTTGGATTCTAGTTGCTGCTGCGACCTGTACTGGATTTGCCCAAGTTGCAGGTGAGCCAGCCCCATTTCCCCCGGTGCCAATTGACTATGTCGCTCGCTACACGGCCTTGAAGACGGCAGGGCCGATCAAAGTCGACGGAAAGCTGGACGAGCTGAGCTGGCGAAACGCGCCACGTTCACCCAAGTTCGTGGATTTGATTTCCGGTAAACCAACCGTGCACGATACGCACGCGTCGGTGATGTGGGACGACGACTATCTGTATGTTGGATACTGGATCGAC
>JANNNN010001267.1:0-2620 GCA_031398555.1 Planctomycetia bacterium
ATCCAAGCCGACGCGATCCTCGTCAGCCCAATGCTTACCTGTCGACCTGGGCAAATCGTTATTTGCGACGGAAAAGTCGTTGAGTGCTCAGCCGACTGCAAAATCCCAGCCGATTTGCAACTGCCTGGCAGTATGCTTTCAGCTGGTTTGGTCAATGCTCACACGCACCTTGAGTTCAGCGACTTGAAGCAGCCGTTTGCAGCTGGCAAGAACTTCCCCGATTGGATTGGCTCGGTCATTCGTCATCGTCGCAAAATTGCGGAAAATTTTCCGATCGAAGAGTGCTCACGGCAAAGGCAATTGGCGCTTCAAGCCGGTTTCGAGGAATCGCGTCGCGCCGGGGTGGCACTTATCGGCGACATCGTCACTCGCCCGTGGTCGCCCAGCGATTTGTTTGCAATGAGCCACGGCACCCCTCCCGAACTTGTGAGGAACTCAGATTTCACTTCCGCGAATCGAGTCCCCCTAATTCTTCACAACAACCTCTCAGTAGGTGCTTGTCTGAAGCATCTGGTACCAGCACCGTCTGTATTCGCATTCCCTGAAATCGTAGGACTCGACGAGCCACGTTGTTCCGAAGCCGCCCAGTGGGCCACAGAGTTAACGGCTCTTGAATTGCTACCAGCCCCGATATTTCAAATTGGATTGTCGCCGCATGCACCTTACTCGATTCATTTCCCGACCGCAAAGAGTTCATTAGCCTCCCAGTTCGCAAGACAACAAGTGACGGCGATGCATGTGGCGGAAAGTCTCGATGAGCGTCAGTGGCTAGAGATGGGCACGGGGCCTTTTCGCGAAGTTTTCCAGCGGCTGGGTATACCCGCCGATGCGCCGCGAGCCAGCCTTATCGAAATCGTACAGTGGCTTGCCGGGCGTCAGCGTGCTCTGCTGATCCACGGAAATTATCTCAACGAAGTCGAAACCGATCTGGTGGCTCGCAGTGCCACTTCGATTGTCTACTGCCCCCGCACCCATCGGCACTTTGGACACACTGAGTATCCACTGCGCCGCTTTGTCGAATCCCAAATCACTGTCGTTCTCGGCACCGATTCACGGGCGAGCAATCCGGATCTCGATTTGTGGAGTGAAGTAATAGCGCTGCGTGAAAGCCATCCATGGGTTAGCCCTGAGTGGGCTTACAGTGCTGTGACCGAACGAGCCGCCGAAGCCTTAGGCCTAGCATCGCACTTTGGCACTCTACACGTGGGTCGCGTTGCGAACATCAATGTAAGCCGCCTAGATCCCGGTGTGGGGGAGGAGGACACGCTGGATGAGTTGACTACCAGGACTCGCCCTTTCACACCACTGGTTGATATTCTTACAGCAGCGCGATGTTAATATTCTTGCCGTAGCGAGATAACCATATTATTAGAAGCGAGATAGTGTAGCTGGTTTCGTTAGAAACCAGCTACAGCCAAGATGGCGTCTTTCTATTCCAGCTTGCCAGCCGACCAGAGTATCCCATTAACCAAAGCTTGGCGGAACGCTTTATCGGCAAACGTCTCGTTGCTGTGTCCGTAAGTGGTTCCGAACACGCGCGCCTTGCCATACTGATTGGTCCAGAAAACTGCATGTGAGCCGCCATCCTTTTCGCTGACCGATGTGGCTAACACTTTGGCCTGTGGCCAAACGGTTTCGATGATGTACAACTCGTCTTTAGGAGTGACCCAGTTCTTTGGAAAGTCCCTCATGATCGGGTGATCCGTAGCGACGACTTTCACCGGATAGTTCGATTGATGATCGTGGCGGCGACTCGTGACGCCTAGAAATTCGCGCCAGTCATCTATCTTGCCAGCACGATAAGTATGCATTGCGCAGTGGATCACCACTGCGTTCGCGCCCTCTTTATGAGCTTGGGTGATCTTGCGAATGTACTCGTCACTGGTTGTGTCCGCGAAGCACTCGTTGTGAATCACGACATCGAAACCCTTGGCCCAGTCCGGGCTCTTGTACATTTCAAGTTCGGCTTTAGTTCCTTTGCCGCCTTCGTTTACAACTTTCCATTCAACTTCAACGTTATGCTCTTTGAACGCAGCTTGAATCTCTTTTGTTTGGTAATCGTAATCATGGCAACACCCGCCCGTGATCAGCAGGATCTTCACTGGTCCGGCGGCTTGGGTTAACTCGGTTGAAGAGTTGTAAAGTAGACCGAGAGCGAGAAAGCACAGAATTTTTGCTAAGTAAGTTCGGCAGAAAACGAACATTGGTAGACTCCAAAGTTGAGAGGGTTGGTTACGTGCAGCCACATCATAAATCGAAGCCTTTGCAATGACCACTAGCAAACCCTACGCGTCTCTTTCAAGACCCCCGTGAGCTCGGAGGCTCTCAGCCGGAACACGTTCGCGAGCGTCCCGCTTAGAAACGTTGAACGGCTAGTTGTTATTGCAGTGGTTTAGTCTTATCAGCCGGAACGCGTTAGAGAGCGTCCCGCTTAAAAACCTCGGGAAAACGCGATTTTTCAAGCGACTTATCAGCCGGAAGGCGTTAGCCTCCGGTTGGAGACGTGCGACGGCGCTGTTTTTCTCCAACATTCATTTCTGGCAGAGTATCGGTTATTTTAATCCTGCCGCTGAAGAGCAGCCATTGCTGCATACGTGGAGTCTCGGTGTCGAAGAACAGT
>JANNNN010000026.1:0-3558 GCA_031398555.1 Planctomycetia bacterium
CCCCTTGTTGGATCCAGCTCAGTAGCAACTCGCAGCTTTTCGATTGCTCGTCGAATCGTACACCCCCGCCGTGGGCAACTTTACCAGTAGCTTTCGCCACCAACAAACTCTGTTCAGGTGCCGAAGGAAACAATCGTCGACCGCGTCCTTCGTTCACCAGATGCTCGAAATCTTCTTTGGGTTCAAACCCGAGTAGCGAGAGCTGGAAACCGTTTTGCCCGCCGCCTGCTTTGGCGTGACACACGCCTGTGTTACAGCCTGATTTGGTGAGGAGCGGCACAACATCATTTACAAAGCTAACTTGAGCGATCGGCTCGGTGGCAACTGTGGAGCTTTCAAGACTGATCACCAAGCACGACACAATCAATGCAATGCTGACGGAAACGAGCAATGGAAAATTAGCTCGCCAGTGAAAAATGTTTCTGCGGCTTATATCAATATCGTAGCGCATATCGAGACCGCTAAATTAGTTTGGTAGGAAGGGGGTGACGGTGCGTCGACCTGTAGGTGGGAACCGCTGTGGCGGCATGTCTATTGTATTCCTACGTCACAACCAATGTCCATCACGGAACTGGCGCCAAGAAGCATTTTCGCCACTTCTTCGCCATATTCCGTAGTTCAAACCGCCAAAGCATTGCACGCGGACCCTCTAACTACTATTTTGTTCAGAATTCCAGAGTAATCAGTGAATGTACATCCCATTAGGAGCATCCAATAAATAGCCGACAGCGATGGGCTGTGACGAAAGCCACAAGTGGGAGTCTACGAAGCGGATATTCAAGCCAACGGACCCTGATCAGTTCTTCAAGTAGTTTCCAAACACCTTCATAAAAAGTAGAAAACTCATGCGCCATCGAATTCGACCGTATCTTGTTGCATCCTTACTGACTGCGAGCGCTTTAGTCGGCTGCGGTAGCAATCCGCAGGGAGTTCCTGTCGCCTCAACGCCCGTCGCTGAAGAAGACTCACACAGTGAACAAGTCACAACCGATCAAGTCACAACCGATCAGGCCATGATCACCGAGGCGTTCGCCCAGTTGTCTCCCGAAGACAGATCGCTCGCCGAGTCTCAAAAATTTTGCGCCGTTGCCACTGAAAACCCACTTGGATCGATGGGTACTCCACTGAAGCTAGATGTTAACGGCGAAACGGTTTTCCTCTGCTGCGCTGGATGCAAAGGCAAGGCGCTTCGAAACCCTGAAGAAACACTTGCAAGCGTCGCGAAGCTCAAGTCGGAAAACACTGCCAGTCGGTAGTGCTGGTACATATTCAATCACCCAGAGATTTCAACCCGGAGTCCTTTACTAATGCGACTTTTTTCAGCTTGCGTTTCGTTTGTTTTATTTTTGTGTATCGGAATTGCAACACATTCCAATGCGGTGGAACCCGTGCGGATCGCCGATGGCCAAGGCGCGTTGGCCCCGAAGCAACCTCAGGCGTGTATTGGTTCGGACGGTAGCGTGCATTTGGTTTACGGAGTAGGCGACAAAGTCCACTATAGTTTTTCAAAAGACAGTGGCCAATCGTTTGGGCCTCAGCAAGTTGCGTTTCAAGTTCCCAACATGTCGTTAGGTATGCGTCGTGGTCCGCGAATCGCTGTCACTAAAAATGGGATTGTGGTCACGGCGGTTGGTGGACTGAAAGGCAAGGGGCAAGACGGCGATGTGCTCGCTTGGCGATCCACTGATGGCGGCGCGTCGTGGGCCGGTCCGACAAAAGTAAATGACGTTGTCGACTCAGCGCGAGAAGGCCTGCATGCAATGACATCGGGATCCGACGGAACTGTTTGGTGCGTGTGGCTGGACCTGCGAGCGAAGAAAACTGAGTTGTATGCGTCTCAGTCAACCGATGGCGGCGTTACTTGGTCCGCGAACACACTGGTTTATCGTTCACCGGAGATGAGTATTTGCCAGTGCTGTCATCCTTCAATCGCAATGGACGGAAGCAAAATACATGTACTGTTCCGCAATTCGCTTGAGGGCAATCGAGACATGTACATCGTCAACTCAGATGACGGAGGCAAGACATTCCAACCTGCCAAGCGTTTGGGCCTTACCCACTGGTCGCTCAATGCATGTCCAATGGACGGAGGTATGCTGGCCCTCGGACCGAATGGAAAGGTGGCAACGGTGTGGCGCCGGGCCGGTCAGTTGTTTTTCACAACCGACAACCAATTTGAGTCCCCACTGGGTACCGGCGAGCAACCTTGGGTCGCAACACCTGCTCAAGGTCCAGTTGCTGTGTGGACAGAAGGACGTGTGGGCAAACTGCGTTTAAGATCGCTAGCGCAGCCGAATTCGCAAGTGCTTGACGAACAGGCTCGCGATCCCATAATCGTTACCAATGGCGATACAACCGTTGCGTGCTGGGAATCGATAAGCGACAGCAATGCGTCAGTAGTTGCACTCAGAATAGTCCCTAATTGAGCGGGAACAAAAGCTGGGTTTGAAAATTTTACATTTGCCTTACCGGGGGTCGCTCCTGCCAGTGTCGAGTCGTTCCATGACTGAGCTCCCAAGCCCCCCTGGAAGTCGTTCATAAATAGTATCATCACAGAACGTAGATAATTATTCGAACTTAGGCTGGAAGCCTAAGCTACCTATGCGACGATGTCGTGAAGCACATTGCCATGCACGTCGGTCAGTCGAAAATCTCGCCCCGCGTAGCGATAGGTGAGCTTTTGGTGATCGAGTCCCATGAGGTGCAAAATAGTTGCATGCAGGTCGTGGGCGCTGACTGGGTTTTCTTGAGCGGCGAAGCCGAATTCGTCGGTGCTGCCATAGACGGTGCCGCCTTTTATGCCGCCACCGGCCATCCAAACGGTAAAGCCATAATGATTATGGTCTCGGCCTAGTTTCGGTTGATTGCCGGACAGTTCAACACTTGGCGTTCGACCGAACTCGCCGCCCCACATCACCAGGGTCTCGTCGAGCATCCCGCGGGCTTGAAGGTCGCTTAACAAGGCCGCGATGGGACCATCGATCTCAGCGGCAAGTTTGCGGTGAGCTGCTTCAATGTTCTCGTGGTTGTCCCAAGGTTGGCCAGCGCCGTGCCACAGCTGCACCATTCGAACACCGCGTTCGACCAATCGCCGCGCGATCAGTGTTTGTCGACCATGTACGCTGCTGCCATAAAGGTCCTGGATGTACTGCGGTTCATATTTGGTCTCAAATGCATCGGTGGCGGCTGTCTGCATGCGATACGCCAGCTCGAACGATTCGATGCGCGCTTCCAGACGCGGGTCGAGACGTGTGCGACGGTGGGCTTCATTCAACTGTTGCAAAAGAACAAGTTGCTGCTTCTGAGTTTCTAGTGTTGCATGTGGGCTGCGAATGTTCTCAATCAGTCGCTCGACAGACGTTTGATTTGAATCGACGTAAGTTCCCTGCATGGCTCCGGGCAAGAAAGCGGACTGCCAATTTTCAGCCCCTTTGATTGGCATTCCACCGGGACACATCGCAACGAAGGCAGGCAGGTTCTCATTTTCAGTGCCCAATCCATAGTTCAACCAAGCTCCCATGCTTGGCCGGGCTTGAATCGAATCGCCGCAGTTCATCA
>JANNNN010000033.1:0-2471 GCA_031398555.1 Planctomycetia bacterium
ACTGATGACCGTAAATTCGTTCGCCAAGCAACAAGCTACTCCCGAACCACCATTGTAGTTGCATAAGTTGGCTTCACCAAAGTTCGTTTGGCGTGGACATTGGCATATGGGCCTTGGGCTACGTCGTCCTGCGTCAGCTTATAGTCGTCGAGAATGATGCCGTCCGTCCGCTCCTTAGGACGGTATTTTCGTTAGCAACACAGGAATTGCGAGAGATCTCAGCCCTTGGGTTAATTAAACGGATGTTTAATGGGGGCTGATTATACACAAACTTGCGCTACCCAGCCATTCAGCGGATTAAAAAAACCACAATGTGGAAAACCGAAATAAAAACAGCTGGTCAAGACAAATTAGCTATCCGAAAATGAGCGTTCGCAAAGTAGCGTGCGAGCAAGAAGGGCGAACTGAAAGCGATCGCTGCAATGTGATCGCACTGTCATTCGAAACCGGCTCCTTCTTCCGCATTTTTTTTGCGATTTTGGTTGGGTTCAACAGTCACGTGACTTGGGGAGGTAGGATAATCTAGGGAGTAAACTACAATGATTCGCCAGTGATTCGGAATGCCCAGTTTTCGACCTGATCCTTACCGAGTTCGGCTTGAAAATTCTCGATCGCGTTTGATCAAAACATCTGCCTAAAGAATATAAGATGATATGCCACCCCCTTTTGCAGCGATTTTTCAACTTTAACCTTCCTATTTTTGCGCTCTCTGCAACTTTTTTCACCTCACTAGGTACCCCTCTAACGGGCCAGTCTCGCCGGGAGGAACTTGTTCCCAATCCAGTTGGGCAAACTGATTCGCAGGTTTCACCATCGGATTCAAAAACTGAATCGGCACTTGCTCCAGAATCTGATGAAAAACCGTCGTCCTCAACTTCGGCGAAGTCCGATTCACCGGTAACCTCCGAGGCGGCATCTGCTAAGCCCAAAGCCAAATCTGACGCGAAAAAACCAGTACAAGCTGCTGCTGCAGATCCGATCTCGCGAGACCTTCAAAATATTGCCATTCAAGCTCGAACGCAACTGAACAAAGACCAACTTCCCAAAGTCGCATCCACCAAACAAGATTTGATTGCGGCGCTCGATGGCCTTGAACGGTTCTTAGGAACAAATCCTACCCATGTTGCGCAATGGAAAAAGTTTTTGCGGCTGGATAAGGTCCGTGAGGAAGTCAATGCAGAAAAACCGAACACTGCGGTCCTGATCGATCTCGAAACTTCGATGCGTCAAAACTACCTAGGACTTGAGTATCCGCAATATACGAAATTGCGTGAAGGCTTGATGCATTTTCATCGAGCCCTGCGTTTCGGCGCTGCTCCTGAGCAGACTATCAAAGCCATAGACGCTCGGCTCGAGAAACTGGTTGAAGCTCTCAACGAGCCTTTAGAATCGGAAACCGAGCGTAGCGAAGTGGTTGGAGTCATCGCGAACTATTTAGATTTGACTGGCCAAGCCCCACTCGCATTGTCTGCCATTCGAGCGAAATATTCCCGGCCGAACGTTCAAGCATACGTGCAAGAATCGTTTATAACTCGCATTTTAGAACGGCCCGTTGCTCAGCCGACAGCTGTGAACGAGTGTTTATTGGGTACGCGCGTCGTCGGCTCGGCGAGTTTAAATGGCGGAGTGTTCGCGGACTTGATGCCCAGCAGCAACGGAGTGTCCCTCTGTCTTAGTCTGAACGCAAACATGTCCACCAACAGCAACGGCTACAACCGCGGAGTGGTCATTCGCAGCACAGGAGCATCACCCGTCCAAGCCTCGAAGCAGATCTTTGTTACGCCGACTGGTATTTCATCCACACCAGCTGCTGTAGCCACCAATCTGCAGACACAGATTAATTCTATCGAGCACCGTTCACGTATTGTCCGCCGCATCGCACAACGCAAAGCGGCTGAGACACAGCCGCAAGCGAACGTGATTGCTGAAGGACGGCTGCAAGATCGAGTGCGTACGCAGTTTGATCAGCAGGTCGAAGAGCAACTTGGACAAGCTCGGGTTCAACTTACAAATTTTCAAAACCAATCGCGATCGCGCCCCGAGCTTGTCCGCATTGGAATGCCCATGCCAACTTATAGCTATAACTCAACTTCGACCGCTATCTACGGCCTGTTGACTCAACGCACAAATTCGCAGTTGGCCGCACTCAAACCTAGCGATTTACCTAAAGCCTTCGACGCTCCAGTCGTCATCGAAGCTCATCAATCGGCGGTGATGAACGCTATCGATGTTTTCCTCAGTGGTCGGACGATTCGCAATTACGACCTCGATGCCTCCACATCTGGTCGCTGCACATTCCGGGGTCGAACAATCCGACCGGGGTCGATGTGAAGAGCGAAAAGGACACGCTGCCGTTCCATCCCTTTTACACTGCCAAGGACGGTTGGTTCGCCGGCCTGGTGCTGACGATCTATTGCCTGGTCTTGTTCTTTGCGCCCAACGCGCTCGGCCATCCGGACAATTATATCCCG
>JANNNN010000069.1:0-6590 GCA_031398555.1 Planctomycetia bacterium
CGTGCCGCTCGCCGATCGAGCGACCCACTTTGGCATTTCAACCGATCCAGCTACGAGCATCAATCCACCGGCTTGCTCGGCAACCCATTGTTCTAACGCTTCAACAGCACTATCAGGTATTTTGGTCCAATCGGGATCAAAAGCCAAGATCGCATCGTACTGCGACAAGGCCGCCCGATCCGCGGGAAAATCTTGAAGCAGTTTCTTTGACTCTTGGCTCGAACCAGTACCGCCGCTTTGGAGCAGCACATGCGATTCGACGTCGCGATCGCGATAGAGCAGATTGCGTACGAACTGATACTCGCGTGTCGGACCACCGGCAAATATCAAAACTCGATTCTTGCGTTCGATCACTTCCACTGTGGCCTTGGCAGAGTTGTCGCGTTCGTCGGCGTCCCCATCGAGCGGTATCACTTTTACAACATATTGCCATTTGCCAACCGCCTTCGGCTCCAATTCAGAACGCGTTGTTGCCAGCGACTCTTGCTCGGGTAAAAATACTTGCTGTTCATTTTCAATGGACAACGTTGCGAGATCAGCTCCTTCGGGTCCAGCCAGCACTTGAACCGTGGCCGTCTTGCCCGCAAAGCCGCTTGAGCCGAGGATGGCGGACAGTGAAAACTTATCACCCGGATATAGACGTTGCGGCACGTCGACTTCCAGCAATCGTAGGTTCGGTGGACTTCGCTCCGATCCAAGACCGATTACATAAAACGGAACGCGGACACTCTTCGCGCTCGCAATCACAGACTTCGGATCGAGCCCAGCGTTATTGCGTCCGTCGGTGAGAATGATAATGCCCGCCAGCGGATTACCGAGTTCGCGATCCAACACAGCTTTCACGGCATCGCCTAGTCGAGTTTCAATGCCGGTGGGCTGGAGCGCCTGTGACCAGTCTTCAGGGACACTCAGTTTTTTCATGGGCTCGGCACCGGACTCATCAACCGGCTTGGCTTCATGTTGAACCTCAGTCAACGGTTGGAGATCTGCACCGAACACCGCTGCCAATGGATATCGCGTTGTCGGTACGATCGCGCGAGCAGCAAGTACCAAGGCAACCAATGCCAACGAAGAACCGACCAACAGCATCCATCCACCACTAACTGAATTCTTCGCGCCGATTGTCTGCCGCGCGAGCGAAGTCAAAACCAGCAACATCGCACATCCACCTAAACCAAGGGCTAAGTACATAAATCGCCTACCGCTAGAGAGCGCTTCGGCATCGATATCTAACACCTCGCCTTTTTGCACAGTAGCATCGACTTTAGCAATCGCAGCCACCGGCGTTGGTCGCGAGGTTTGGTCAAAGCGATAAACGGACAATTCGTGTTGACTTGACAGCTGTTGCAAAAAGTCGGATTGAGCAAACATCTTCGCCACTTCTTCGGACCGTGTACTTGTGTTCGGTAACCCACTCACGGAAGGTTCGCCGGGCAACGTCATACTCAACGACGTGTCGACCAATATGGCCACTCGCGAATCGCGAACCACCCGCTGCTCAGTGCGTCGATCAAACTGAAAAAAGTAGAGCAAAATGCCTGCCAAGGCTGCCATCCGAAGCAACATTAAGGCAGAACCTACAGTAGGCTGTTGTTCGACTGCATCGCGTCTGTACCAGACCACGACGTAGCTGAGCACAAACACCGTGATGAAGCCCACCAACGCCCAATGCCACCACTGATCGAGTTCTTCTAATCGTGCCCATTGATAGCTGACACGTGTTTGCGCCAAAATATTGCCCGCGCCGTTCATGATCGCAATCATCGGCCTACTCCTGCGGCTAGCCGCTGTGGATGAAAGCTTGCCGAGTATGCTAGTGCTTGCTCGCCGAGTAACAATAGAGCTAAGAGCGTCATCAATAAAGTGCTATGAGCTGCATCTTGCGAGCTCAAACCAGCGCCGGCCAATGATTCTGCGGTTCGAACTTTGACCGGCAATTTCGTCTCCAATTCATTCTCACTCACCCTAGTTAGATCGCCTTCCGACGCCGATACATTGTGGGCTGCATTGTCCACGATGTAGTCGCCGTTCGCACCAACCATCCAACTCTCAAACACCCCAGGTCGCAGCAGATCATCGACCAAATCGCGATTCGCCTGCTCAAGATCGACCGTCAACCGCACCTTCGAAACATCCCCGGCCGCATTGGTTTGTACTTTGGGCTGCAACCGTAGACGACTCCCCGAATCCCTTGCTGGAATAAAGACCTCAGCCTCAGGCAGTACCGCTTGGCCGGTCACTACCATTTCGAGATCGCTGCCAACTGCGGCGCTCGTCGCCTTGTGACGAAAGCTGCCAAGATAACCCATCGATCGGAGTGCAAAAATCACGAACGTCGGATCTGAGGACCAATTGCTCCAAGCACTGTTAAGTCCCGTCAACAGCGTGACAGCATGTCCTTCGCCAACAGCTTTATCAAATATCAACGGACGTTTCCCAGGGCCGGTCGCCACGATTTCGGTACCGGCAGGCGGAAAGTTCTTTTCGTCAATCGTCATGATTTGTCTTATGCGCGTCATGAAAAACGGCGAACTGCTTAGCTTGGTCATCGGCGAAAGTATTTGATGTTCGCTCGCCGTGACCTGCGGAGGTCCATCGCCCGCTGGCTGCTCGACTTCAGTAATGCCCGAAATCGCGACGGGCAGTAGACCATCACCTTCTCGATAGAGTTGTTCGTTGAGCGTCTTTAAGTTCGTATTCGGCCCCACGCAAATGAATACACCGCCGCCAGCCTCGCAGTAACGCTCCAGCTTATCGATCGCTTGCACATCCAGTCGCGGGACGTCCAGCAAAGCCACTGCACTCCACGTCGCCAATTGTTCTTCAGGCACATCACGCAAGTACGACGAATCCACCGTTTCCAGCGTCATTCCCGTCGCCAGTTTTGCATCAGGATTCAGCGCGGTCTTGAAGAAAAAAGCATTCGACTGATCGACCGCACCATCGACCAGCAGAACACGTTGCGACTGTTGAATCTCGATAACGCACCAGCGACGGTTATCGATCGCCAGTGAATCGTCGGGCAGTGAAACCTCGACAACGTGCTGCCCAGGAAGTCCAAAAAGCACTTGAACTTGCCGTGTCACGGTTTCGCCGGCTGCAATTTGTTCAATCACAACTGAAGGCAGTTCGTCGCTCTGTCCCGAATAAGATAGCTCGGCCAATGGTTTGGTGATTCCTTGGGCATAGCTGAGAGTTCGTAACTTAATCACTACATTTCGAGCCGCTTGGGCCGATTGATTGCGAATCTGGAAACGTACGATCAAGGGAACACCTGCGGCCCAAACCTCTTGTTCGGGTTCGACCATCGCTACCGTCAAGTTGTTCGTGGTCTCGCCACCGCAGTCAATTAGCTGGACCTTGGCTACGCCTGAGGTCATTTGCTGCAGTTTGATTCGGAGCGATTCGGGCTCACCCCATTCATTGCGTCGCAAATCGCTCAGCAGATACACTTCCGCTTGCTCGCCGGTCCCTTCAGCAATCAATGGGCTGATCAAATCCAGCGCGGCGTCGGGAGTCAATTGAAGTGAGGTTGGTTGGGTCGCGCTCAGTCGATCCAGCAGGCGAGCCGGATCGCGCGGGATGGTCTGGGCCATAAGATCTGCGGCCGCATCGACTCTAGCGTCATCCGAATTCTTGGACGCAAGCTGAGCTCGACTCCAACGCACTAAAGTAATCTGATGCTGGCCAGGCTGATTGGCAATCGAACGCACTAAACCGTTAAGAGCCTTTAAACCACGACTGTAACACGTCTCGTTTTGCTCGACCTCCGACATGGAATAACTGTCATCAATCAAAACGTAGTGATGTGTCGATTGACCACCGAACCAACTCAGCCATTTCGCAGCGCTGACCCACTTGGCCAGCATCGCAACCAGTAGCAACATGATCAGGATTCGAGACGCCAGCAACAACCACTGCTTGAGCATCACCCAGCGACGATTACGTCGATAGCTTTCCAGCAAAAAATCCATCGCCGCCCAGGGCTGTTTGCGATGGCGGAGCATATTGATCAAGTGCACGAGAATCGGCACTGCGATCAAGAAAAAGCCCCAAGTCAATGGCTGGAAAAGGAATTGCATCAGTTAGTTACTCAGCAGATTTGGCTTGTGCCGAAAGGTTAAGGTTGTGACTATCGAAATTTGAAAGTGAATGAACTGTTGTGCCACTGGCTCTGCCAGTGAATCGAAGCGGAAACTCAAAAAAAATCTTATTCGTTCCAATGTCAACCGTCGTGGCACGAAAAAGGCCGAAGTAACCACGCATGCAGTCCCAAACTGGCCAACCAAAACCGACTGACTTTCTTCTGAAAACCTTGGTTGCAGTGGACCATTTTTAAGCTGTGATTTTCACTTCGGCAGCTCTTCTCCTAACTACGTTTGCATTTGGATGATACTTGGTATTCAAACTCAACTCCTTCGGTTCACTGGCAGAGCCAGTGGCACACGACTTACACACTCGGTAGCCTCGCTGGCACATCCGGTTGTGGTATTCATTTGCGGACCGCATGCATTCGACCATTCAGTATTTTGGATAACACCGCATCCGGCGCGTCGCTGGTGCGAATCAGCAAGTAATCACTCTTCGACGCCGCACACGCTCGTCGCACGTGGTGCAAAAACCTTTCGAGGGCTTCCATATAACCGTCACGCAAGGCTCGTGGATTGCATGTCAACGAATCGAGCGACTCGAGCCCCTCGAAACGAGTCGGATCGGCAAATGGAAAATCCAGTTCATCGTCATCGAGCACGTGCAGGACCATCACATCATGCCCGGCTCGTCTCAACGTATCGATGCCGCGTAGTGAACTTTCTTCAGCCCCCAACAGATCGCTGATCAAAATCATCAGCCCTCGTTTGGGAAATGTCTGCACAACATCTTTGAAAACGGTATCCAGGTTGGTCTTATCGGCGGGCTTGGAATTTTCAAGCGAAGTAAGAATACCGTTCAGGTGACTTTGACTTGACCGTAGCGGCACTCGCGACCGGATGCGATTGTCGAATAGCACGCTACCGACCGCGTCCTGCTGTTTGAGAACCAACATTGCCAAGCAAGCCGCCAGCGTACATGCATATTCGAATTTCGTATTCTCGCCGTGCCCATAAAGCATGCTGGCAGAGCTATCGACCAGCAGCGAGCAACGCAGATTGGTGTCTTCTTCGTACTGCTTGATCACCAAACGATCTTGGCGAGCCCAGACTTTCCAATCTACGTGGCGGACGTCATCGCCAGCCACGTATTGACGATGCTGCACGAACTCGACCGATTGCCCGAAATACGGACTCCGGTGAGCACCTGACAGAAAACCTTCGACAATATGACGGGCTCGCAATTCAAGCCTCGCGACCCGCTTGACTGCCTCAGGAGGCAAAAATCTTCTTGAAGCGGGCATCGCGTGTTAACTCATCCTCTGAAGTAGGTGTCTCAGAAACCAATCGGTCAATCACATCATCAGTAGAAATACCATCGCTCTCCGCTGCGAACGTGACCACCATCCGATGCCTCAACACGGGCTTGGAAAGTGCTTGAATATCTTCGACCGAAACGTGAGTGCGACCGTTGAGCAGTGCACGAGCCTTACCGCCCAGAACCAGGAACTGCACCGCTCGCGGTCCAGCACCCCAACTGATCTGCTCGTTCACAAAACTCGGAACACCCTCGGTGCCAACTCGAGTCTGACGAACGACCGCCAGGGCATAACGAATGACATGATCAGCCACCGGAACACTCCGCACTAGATCTTGCAATTCTTGGATTTCTTGACCTGACAAAACCGCCTCCACATCCGACTTGATGCGTGAAGTCGTTCGGCGGGCAACTTCCAATTCTTCATCGAAGGACGGATAGTCGACTAAAATCTTGAACATAAAGCGGTCTTGCTGCGCTTCCGGCAGTGGGTAAGTCCCTTCTTGCTCGATCGGGTTCTGCGTAGCCAGCACGAAGAACGGATCGCTGAGCGAATGACGTTGGCGACCGACGGTGACTTGCCGTTCCTGCATCGCTTCCAGCAGAGCAGCTTGAGTTTTGGGTGGAGTTCGATTGATTTCGTCAGCTAAAATGACGTTCGCGAACAGCGGGCCTTCCATGAACCGTCGCTGCAGACCGCCACCATGCTGCTCTTCGATCACTTCGGTGCCGGTGATGTCGGCGGGCATCAAGTCCGGTGTGAATTGGATGCGGCTGAACGAGAGGCTGAGGGTTCGCGCCAGCGTGCTGATCAGCAGCGTCTTGGCAAGGCCTGGAACGCCTTCGAGCAGACAGTGCCCGCGACTGAAGATACTGATCAGCAATTGGTCGATCACATCCTGCTGACCCACGATGACTTTGCTAAGCTGAGTCGTGATACGTTCTCGAGCCGCTTGTAGGCGTGCGATCGATTCGCTCGAAATCGGCTTGTCACCGTTTCCATTAACTTCACCGCTATGATTCATGCGCCATTCCTAACTGGCCGATTTCCATTCGAAGCTCATACCCGGGACTTTGAGGGGTAAAGTGATTGAGCCGAGAATCTTAACGAGCTCCAGTTTACACGCTTTTCGCATCCCGAAGTGGCGTAAGCTTCCAGCTTGCGAGAAAAAAATCGCAAGCTG